>JBGQLF010000339.1:0-8649 GCA_041499985.1 Gemmataceae bacterium | reverse complement strand
GGGTCCCCTTGCACAACGTTCTCGAAGGCGCGGATGGCCTGCTGGCAATCACCCCGGCGGTACTGTTCCTGCCCCAGGAGGAAGTGATCAAGGACGGTGGAAGGCTTCAGCCCGGCCGCGCGCTGGCGTTCCTGTTCCGCGGCCTCGTTTTGGCCGGCCCGAGCCAAATAGTACGCCCGACGGCGGTGGATGGCCTGGGTCGTAACACCCAGACTGGCAGCGCGATCGAGGATGCGAAGGGCCTCGATTGCCTGCTGGCGCTTGTCCGAACCTAAATGACCCTGCGCGATTGTGCAGCAACCGAGTGCTGTGTGCCACGGCTGTGTCAGCCGTGAGGCGACGTCACACACGGCTGACACAGCCGTGGCACACAGGCGGTTGCGAAACGTGCTGCCGAATCGCGCAGGGTCATTTAGATGTTCCGGCAGCGGTTGGGCCACGGCATCGGCAAGGACAACGAGCAACTCGTAGCAAGCCATAACAATTTCTTCCTTTTGTCGCTCTGTATAGTACGGGCTATCCACAGCTGGCCCGCCCGTGGCATCGAGGGTGACGCCAACCAGGGCCAGAGCTCCCAGAGCGGCCTCCCGCGTCTCCTTGACTGCGGAAGCCAGGTCGTCGAGCGTGAACAGCGTAGCCTGGAACAGGGCTTCGTTACGGCGCTGGAAGAACTTTTCCAGCCGCTCGTGGTCGAGATGTTGCTGGTTGCTCTGCCGCAGGAGCTGTTCGATGCGGATCTGCAAATCGTCCAGCTGCGGCTCGTTGGCAGCTTGATCGCGGGCGCGCGTCAGTTGGAGTTGGGCGTTGCGCCAATCCTGGGTGGCGAGCGCCGTCTCCCCCGCGTGGAGCAGATCCTTGACCTTGCCATGCAACTGGCCGAGGCGCTCGCGTTCGCTGGCAGCCTCCTGCACGGTGCGCGCGTCGCGCTCATCCTCGAGCGCCTGTTCCAACCTGGCCTGGAGGTCGACCTGGTACCAAAGGAGCAGCCCCAGGAAACTCACGGCCGCCAGAGCCGAACAGGCGGCCAGGGTAGCCAGGGCGGGGCGGCGGCGCATCCACTTCCAGACCTTCTCATGGACCAATGCAGGCCGAGCCAGGATCGGCTCGCCGGCCAGGAAACGGCCCAGATCGTCAGCCAACTCCTCGGCACTGACGTAACGCCGGTGCGGCTCTTTCTGGAGACATTTCAGGCAGATGGTCTCCAGGTCACGCGGGATCTTGGGTTGCAGGCGTGAGGGTGAGACCGGTTCGGTCTGGAACAGAAGCAGGACGGTCTCCATGGGCGATTCGGCTGTGAAGGGTGGCCGACCGGTCAGCATTTCGTAGAGGATCGCGCCCAGGGCGTAGATGTCCGCGGTGGGGCCCACCTCACGCGACTTGCCCTCGGCTTGCTCGGGGGCCATATAGCTGGGCGTGCCCATGATCATACCACTCTCGGTCTGGCCACCATCGGTGTGCAGCTGTTTGGCCAAGCCGAAGTCCGCGATTTTGGGCGTGCCCAGGCAGAGGTCCGGCGGATGGAGTCCTAACTCCCGGTCCATGCGCTGGACGAATGAATTAGGCTTATCAGGAGGTTTTAAGAGGATATTGGCTGGCTTCAGGTCGCGATGGATGATGCCATTCGCGTGCGCGACATGGATCGCGCGGGCGAGGGTCTGGACCAGCTGGGCAGCTTGGCGGAACGGTTGCGGTCGGCCACCGAGTTGGTCCGCCAGGGTACCGCCCTCGACAAGCTCCATGGAGTAGTAAGGGGAGTCTTGCTGGAGACTGATTTCGTACAGCTGGACGATATTGGGATGCTGGAGGGAGGCCACGACACGAGCCTCGACGAGGAAGCGCTGCAACTCGGGCTGCCCCGCCTGGGAGCCTGCCCGGACCATCTTGAGGGCGACGAGGCGCTTGAGGCCTAACTGGCAGGCCTTGTAAACGACCCCCATGTTGCCACGGCCCAGCTCCTCCAAGATCTCATAGCCGGGAGCCCTGGGCCAGACGCTGGGCACGCTCTCGGTGTCGGACGGCGCCGCCGTGGCCCCGCCCATCGTATTGCTCGTGGTGGCCGTGTCCCTGCCGGCCGCACGGCACGGGGACACCCGGACATTGACAGTTGGCAGGAACTGCTCGGCGTCCTCCTGGCAAGCGCGTGCTGGCAAAAGCAAATCCGCGGGCCCCTTGTCGGCCATGGTCGCACTCCTCCTGGCAACGGTGGTACGTCTGAAGAAGCCAGAGTCGAGTAAGCTGGGTGCACGATCCGGGAGAAAACGGGCGGCGTCTGGTGGGTAGTCGGAGCAAGTGTTCCCGGGGTGAAGCGTTCTGGCTTCTGAAGATACTCTAGCTCGAACTCGCGTGGGCCGAGCGCAGGAACTCTCATTTTCTAGAGTATTATGGGCGAAATTGTTGTAGGCTTGGCCTGAGATTTCTTACCCAGGCGAAGCGCTTTTCGTGCCCGAGGAGAATAAGAGAGCTGAAGCCATAGGGAACCGGGCAATCGGAGGCGCGCGTTCCCTGCCCGCCACCGGGACTTCGGCTGCCCGTTTACACTTGCTGGCACGGCAGCTGCACGAACGCCTTGAACGCCAACCGGCTCTTTGATTTCCGGCTATCCGGGGCAGTTGTTCAGCTCCCGCTTACTCTCTCGCGGGGAGCTTTTTTATACTCGACGAGGTAGAAGGTGCCACAGATCCCGTGGTCAGACTTTCCTGTCTGCCTGAAGCACTCTCGGCAGACAGGAAGGTCTGCCCCACAGGATTGCTTCGAGCATATGTCACATGAGGTTTCCACCTCCATCCAAACTTCCAAGCGCTCCCACCGCAACTGTCCTGACGATTAATAGGATTGCACCATTCACCAAGATCACGGTTTGCAGGACCCGAGGCGGCCAGATTCACTACCGATCGCTCATTGACCTATAGTTGCGCCGAAACTCCCGGTGTCACCCGCGTCAGGGCTTATCCCCAGCTGCTCGATGAAGGGGTGGGAAACCGGTAGCGAAACCAGTCATCTCGGCGAACGCTTGGGGACGTGGTCCACGATTGTCGATCGTTCCTGGCGAGCGCCAGGGCGCTAGGGGTTGATTCGTCGGTTGGGTTCAGGCGGAGGCATCCCATGACGCGCGTAGACCAAGACCCTGTTTGCAGCGCGGTCGAGCTTTCCGGTGTCGAGACTGGGCGAAGCGCGACGGAGCCGCCTCCTGGAAACTCCGAGCGGAGCCATCCGGGCAAGGCTTATCGAATCCTGATTGTGGATGATGAGCCGAGCATGCGACAGTTCTTTCAGGTGGTGCTCGAAAGAGCCGGGTACCTTTGCGAGCACGTTTGCGATGGGCGCGCGGCGTTGGAGGCGGTGCGCAAAGAGACCTATGATCTGGTGTTGCTCGACATCGAGATGCCGGGAATGAGGGGGACAGAGGTGTTAAAACATCTCCGCGATCTCCCTTGCTGTAGCACCCTGAAAATCATCCTGACCTCGGGAGCCGTGCCTCCCGATGAACTGGCCTGCTTTCTGGCCGTGGGGGCAGACGACTACCTGACCAAACCGGCCAGTGTCGTGCAGCTCCAAGCCCGCGTTGCGAATGCTCTCAAGCTCAAAGAAGCCCAGGACCGTTCCCATCTGCTCAACCACTTGTTAGAGATCAGAGTCCGCGAGCGTACGGCGGACTTCCAGGAGACTAATCTCTCCTTGGGCCGTGAAATTGGGGAACGCAAGCATGCCGAGGAACAGTTGCGGTTGGCCCACGCCGAAACCAATCGTCTGCTCTCCTCCATCTCCTCGATTCTCATCAGCGTGGACGCGCAGGTTTGCATCACGCGCTGGAACCCGGCGGCGGAACGGTTCTTTGGCATCGCGGCTGCCGAGGCCCTCGGCAAACCGTTCCAGGACTGCCCCATCCGCTGGCGGCGCGGCGATGCGTGGGAGCGCATTCTGGCCGGAGCTACCTCCGACTCCCTGCTCAAGCTCGACGATCTGTGGTTCCAGACCGAAGGTGGGGAAGACCGCTTGTTCTGTTCGACCATCTATCCCGTGCGGGGAGAAGACCAAGTACTCAGTGGCGCCTTGCTGCTGGGCAGCGATGGCACGGATCGCCAACGGTTGGAGGAGGAACTCCATCGCGCCCAGAAGCTGGAGTCGATCGGCCAGTTGGCAGCTGGGATTGCTCACGAGATCAACACACCCGTCCAGTATATCGGCGACAACACCAACTTCCTGCGCGACGCCTTCGGAGACCTCACGCGCGCCCTGACCGCGCTCCTCCGACTCCAGGGGGCGTGCGCCGGGAACGCAGTCACCGCGGAGCTGCTCCAGGAGACGGACCAGGTCGTGGCCGCTGCCGACGTCGTTTACCTCGCAGAGGAAATACCCCGAGCTATCCAGCAAACCTTGGAGGGGGTGTCCCACGTCGCCAAGATTGTACGGGCTATGAAGGAGTTCTCCCATCCCGGCGGGGAAGAAAAGACGAGCGTGGACATCAACCATACCATCGACACGACCATCACGGTGGCGCGGAACGAATGGAAGTATGTGGCCGAGGTGGTAACCGACTTCGACGCCTCCCTTCCTTCCGTGCCCTGTTTTCCCGGTGAACTGAACCAGGTGTTTCTGAACTTGTTGGTCAATGCCGCTCACGCCATCGAGGAGTGCGGCCGAGGGGGGGCCGACCGGATGGGGACGATCACCGTCAGCACGCGCCGGTTGCCCGAGCACGCCGAGATTCGCGTCGGCGACACCGGCTCGGGCATTCCCGAAGCCATCCGCGCGCGCATCTTCGATCCGTTCTTCACGACCAAGCCCGTGGGCAAGGGGACTGGACAAGGGCTGTCCATCGCCCACGCCGTGGTGGTTCAGAAGCACGGGGGCAGCATCACCTTCGAAACCGAGGTCGGCAGAGGAACGACGTTTATCATCCTCTTGCCATTCGCCTCGTTGGCTCCGAAGGGAGGTTCGACATGACCCGTCGCATCCTGTTCGTGGACGACGAACCGCGCGTCCTGGACGGTCTGCGCCGCATGCTGCGGGTGCTGCGCGACGAGTTGGAAATGGAGTTCGCTTCCGGCGGGCCGGAGGCCCTGCGCGTACTGGAACGGAGTCCCGTCGATGTCCTCGTTACCGATATGCGAATGCCTGGGATGGACGGCATTCAACTGCTCGAGGAAGTACGCCAGCGTTTTCCCCGTGTCGCGCGCATCGTGCTCACGGGGCAATGTGACCGGGAGGCCGTTTTCCGCGCGATGGCTTTGGCACACCGCCAACTCGCCAAACCGTGTGACGCGGAGACCCTCAAAGAGGCGGTGTCCAGCGCCTGCGCCCTCCAGTCCCTGCTGCAAGATCGGACGCTGCTGGAGTTGGCCTCCCGTTTGGAGTCCGTGCCGAGCTTGCCGTCTCTGTACCTGGAAGTCGTCGAGGAGCTGAAGTCTTCCGAGACTTCCCTGGACAAAGTGGGACAGATCATTTCCAGGGACGTGGGGATGACGGTCAAGATCATGCAAGTGGTGAATTCCGCTTTCTTCGGCTTGCGGCGCAAGGTCACCAGCCCTGCCCAGGCTGTCCTCCTGTTGGGGGTGGAGACGACGCGGGCGCTGGTGTTGGCGGCGAGTCTCTTCACGCGCTTCGACGCATCGGCCGTCGAAGGGTTTTCCCTGGACGCCCTCTGGGCGCACAGCTACCGAACCGGTTGCCTGGCGCGGGCCATCGCCAAGGCCGAGCGCGCGGACAACATCATCGTCGAATTCGCCAGCATGGCAGGGCTGCTCCACGACGTTGGCCGGCTCGTCCTGGTTGCGCAACTGCCGCCCCCCGCCTACAAGGAAGTGCTGGCCCATGCCCGGGAAGCAGGGCTGCCCGTGCACGACGCCGAGCGCGCGGCGTTTGGAGCCAGTCATGCCGAGGTTGGGGCCTACCTGCTGGGGCTCTGGGGTTTGCCCTCTTCGGTAGTGGAAGCAGTCGCCTGGCACCACGGTCCCAGCGCCTGCCCCGGACAGACCTTTAGTCCCCTCACGGCGGTTCATGCGGCCAACATCCTGGACCATGAAGAGCGGACCCCGGAGGCCCGGTTTGCCAGCGACGTCGTGGATGCCGGTTATCTGGAGCGCCTCGGCCTGACCGGCCGCCTGGAACACTGGCGAGCGCTTCGGCCGTCTCGTGCCGAGGAGGAGTAATCCATCATGAGCGAGCGCGTTCTTTGTGTCGACGATGAGCCTAATGTGTTGGCGGGTTACCAGCGACAGCTGCGCAAGGAGTTCGACCTTTCCATCGCCGTGGGCGGCGAGGAAGGGCTCGCGACCATGACGCAACGCGGCCCCTTCGCAGTCATCGTTTCCGATATGCGCATGCCGGGCCTGACCGGGGTTCAGTTTCTGGCCCGGGCTCGCGCGCTGGCGCCCGAAAGTGTGCGCATGCTGTTGACCGGCTACGCGGAGATGCAATCCGCCATCGACGCCATTAACGAGGGGAGTATCTTCCGCTTCCTGACCAAACCGTGTCCTCCGGAGGCGTTCGCCAAAGCTCTCCAGGCCGGCGTCGAGCAATATCGGCTGGTTCGGGCCGAGAAAGAGCTCCTGGAGCAGACCCTCCGGGGCAGCATCAAGGTACTCAGCGAGCTGTTAGCGCTGGTCAACCCGCTGGCGTTTGGCAAAGCCTCGCGCGTTCAGCGGCTGGCGCAACGACTGGGGAGGGTTCTCCAGATGGAGAACCCCTGGCAGGTCGAGGTCGCGGCCATGCTTTCTCAGATCGGATGTGTGGCCGTTCCGGATGCACTCTTGAACAAGGTCTATGCCGGGACCGAGCTCGAGGAAAAAGAACAGGAGATGTTCGCGGCCCATCCGCGGGTCGGGCGCGATCTGCTGCGCCAGATCCCACGCCTGGAAGGTGTGGCGGAGATCATTGCCTACCAAGAAAAGCTGTTCAGCGGTCGGGGCCAACCAGAGGACGGCAAGAAAGGATCGGAGATCCCTCTGGGAGCCCGCATCCTGAAGGTGGCCCTCGACTGCGACAACCTCGAAGCACGCGGGAAGTGTAGGGCCAAGGTGCTGGAATGCCTCAAGGGCCGCGCCGGCTGGTACGACACCGCAGTCCTGAAGGCGCTGGAAGAGATTCCCGAGGAGCTCGAGTCGTATTCGTCTCAGGTACTATTAGTCCGCGAGATGCGCTGTCAAATGATCTTGGCCGAGGACGTCTTGACCAACCAGAGCGTCATGTTGGTGCGGAATGGCCAGGAAATCACCGAAGCCTTGCTCCAGCGCTTGCGGAACTTTTCCGTGAACAAGTCCATCCGGGAACCACTCAAGGTTCTGGTGCCGTTAGCCGCTTCCTGAGGGCAACTTCAAGAGGGCGATCCGCCGATGAATCCTACCATCCTCCTCGTCGATGACGACCTGGAAGTCTTGCACGGCCTGATGAGGAATTTGCGGAAGGAACCCTACCAGTTTCGTACGGCATATCGGCCGAGGAAGCTCTGGGCATTCTCGCGCGCCATCCCGTCGACCTGATCGTGTGCGACTGGGGCATGCCGGGCATGAGCGGAACGGAGTTCCTTGCCAAAGTGGCCAAGGAGTATCCGGATACTCTTCGCATCATGCTGACAGGGCAGGCGACCTTGCCGGTGGCGATGGGGGCCATCAACAACGGAGGAGTGCACAAGTTCCTGACCAAGCCATTCGACGCCGCTGCTCTCGCCAGTACCATTCGGCAAGCCCTGGAGCACACAGCACCGTAGACCGGTAGGACGGCTCTCCCGAGCCGTCCGGCCGGACCGGACGGCTCGGGAGAGCCGTCCTACGGAACCCGTCCATCGAACCTTGATGGATCACTAGGCCGGGTTGCGCAGATCGAACGCATTCAGTTGCCGCTCCAGGCACTCTGGGCAGATCCCGTGGCTGAAACGGACCTCCGAGTGGTCCAGCAGATACGTCTCGACTTGCTGCCAGTAGTTCTGGTCGTCGCGGACCTTCTTGCAGTAGGAGCAGATCGGCAGCATCCCCTCGAGCCGCTTGACCTGTGCGAGGGCTGCTTCCAGATCTCGGACCTGCGCGGCCAGGCTCTGCTGGAGCTCCACAACCTGGCGGCCGACCTGAAGACGAGCCCGCAACTCGTCGGAATCGAACGGCTTGGTGACGTAGTCGTTGGCTCCGGCCTGGAGTCCCGCCACGACATCCGCCTTGGAATCGCGCCCCGTGAGCAGGATAAGGTAAGTTGGCTCCGAGACCGGCTTCGCGCGGACCCTCCGGCAAACTTCCAGCCCGTCCCGGCCCGGCATGCCCCAGTCGAGCAGCGCCATTTTCGGGGCGTCCTCTGCTTGCAGGATCTGGCACGCTTCGAGGCCGTCCGCTGTCGCCAGCGGCTGGTAGCCCCACTCGGCGAGCACCGACTCCAGCATCAAGCGGGAGCTGCGTTCGTCTTCGGCGATCAGAATCTTCATGCATAATCCTCCTGGCCCCAATGAGCCAGTGCATCGTGGAAGCGGCCGAGTTCCCTCTCCAATGTTGTCAAGGCAGTACTCGCACTATCGAGGTCTCCCCCGCGTCCCAGAGCTTCCAGTTCCTGGACATTCGCAGTTTTATCTGAACAGAAGGCCAGGCAATGACGGAGGCCGTGGGGTGAAAGGGAAGGGGGTTCCTCATATCCTTTAAGGGTATGTATGCTCCGTCCCCAAGGATAGGG
>JBGQLF010000338.1:0-8651 GCA_041499985.1 Gemmataceae bacterium | reverse complement strand
CGAGCGCCTGGACGGGTTCCGGGTGAATGTCATACACGATGCACCGATGTCTGGCCTTGAGCAGCCGCCGCACCATGTTGGTCCCCATCCGGCCCAGTCCGATCATGCCCAATTCCATGTGGTTTTCCTTTCTCTTGCGAGACCTTAACGCCGCTCATCGCCGGCGTCAGATGTTGGCCAGCTCGCCGAAATACTCGTGGTCCTCGGCGTAGCCGCCTTCGCCCTCGTTGATCGACCGGACATCGGCGACGAATTCAATCGCCTGGATCCACTTGACCATCTTGAAGCCGAGCTGATTCTCGACACGCAGCCGCAACGGCGCCCCGTGCAGATGGGTGAGCGGCAGGTAGTTCATTTCGTAAGCCAGCAAGGTTTGCGGGTTCCGGGCGTTCGCGATCGAGAGGCTGTCGTAATACTGGCCGCCCGCGACGCCCGTGCTGAACTCGACGCCCTCGCCAAACGAGTAGAAGACGACCGCCTTGACGTTGGGTCCGGGCCGGACCATCTTCATCAGTTCCGTCAGCGGCAGTCCTCCCCACGCGGCAATGCCTGACCAGCCCTGGATACAGTGGTGCAGCGTGATCTGCGTTTTCTGGCCCACTGCGCGGAAGTCGTCCAGCGACAACTCGACCGGGTTCTCCACCTGGCCGTATACCTTGAGCCGGTAGCCCTTGAAATCGCCGGCGGCGAGCCGCTTCCACTCGTCGCAGGTTGGCATGGTGCCGTTGACCCAGAAGAAGGGCGAGATGTCTGCGCGGCCGAACTCGGCCACCGGAGCGGGCCGGTCAAGCAGGAACCCCATGACCGGGCTGACAATCGCCTTGGCGGCGTGCTGGACGGCCCGCGGGTGCCTCCACGCCATCCAGTTGGCGAGCACGTTCACCAGCACGACCACGCCGATCCCCGCCAGGCCGAGGTACAGGCCGATCGGGTTGGTGTTGTCCTTACCGACCACGATGTGGTTCATGTTCCGGACGAACCCGGTGAGCGCCACCATGGTCACGTGCCCAATGATGAAAACGACGAAGGCGCACATGATGAGGAAGTGGATCGACCGGCCGATTTGCCGGTTGCCGGGCAGCCTCGGATACCACGTGAACCGGGCCGTGAAGGCCGGTGACATCGACGGGCCGGTCAGCATCGCCAGGGGGGCCAGGACGAACACGACCCCGAAGTACGCCAGCTGCTGGAGGGCGTTGTAGTGGTAAAAGCCGTTTGGCTCGGGTGGCAGGTGGAAGGTGGCGTAGTGGACGAAGACGGCCCAGGCGTCGGGCACGATCTGCCAGGACGTTGGCACCAGGCGCTGCCACTGCCCGGTGCAAAACAGCAGAACCACGAAGACCAGGCCGTTGCCCACCCAGAACAAGGCGCTGAGGAAATGCCAGTGCCGGGCCATGCCGACCGTGTGCCGGTAGCCGGGCAGGCCAATCCAGGGGGAGAGGTAACGGGAGTCATCTTTTGCCGTCCAGACGCGGTCCCTGGGCACCTCGACCGGCGTGAGCCGGAGCCACTCGCTGCCGGGGGTACAGTGGACGTTCCAGTACAGCCGGGGGTGATCCATGAGGATCTGCAAGCCGCTACGGATGAGCAGGATCAGGAACAGAAAGTTGACGTAGTGGGTAATGCAGAGCCAGGCCTGGAAGCCGTAAGGCCCCGCGGCCGTTTCGGGGGTCATCGTGGGGCTGACCGGCAGCACGGGGAGACCGACCGTGCCCCACTGAACGTAAGCCGCGGCAACCGCCAGCAGCAGCGGCGAGACGAGCAGCAGGAGTGTCTTGAGTCGAATGTGCATGGTCATCTCGGAAGGATGAATCAAGAACTTTCTGATTATCCTTTATCCTTCATGCTTCGTTCTGTGTCCTTCGAGGACACTCTTCAGGACCAGCGCCTCGTTGTGCTCCTCATCCCGTGCGCCGTACACCAGGGTGACGGTGTGTTCTTCACTCTTTTGCTTCAGCAGCTTGAGCGCGTCCTTCTTCTCGCGAAGTTCCTTCCGGTAGCGGACCTGGAACTGCTTCCATTTGGCCGGGTCGTGGCCGAACCACTTGCGCAGCTCTGTGCTTGGGGCCATGTCCTTCAGCCACAATTTCACCGCCGCGCGCTCTTTGGTCAGGCCGCGCGGCCACAGGCGATCAACCAGGACTCGCAAGCCGTCTTCTCGAGAAGGCTTTTCGTAAACCCGCTTCACTTGAATCATCGCCGGGATACTCCTCTATGTGGGGTTGCTCATTCCTCGACTTCCGCGTGGAAGCCGGCCGCGTGGAGCGCCTCGATCAACGCGGCGGCACTGAAGTCGCCGCTGACCTCGAAGCTGGTCTGGCGCGGCGTGGCCGTGTCGCCAGTTACGCCGTCCACGGTCGCGATCGCCTCCTTGATGGCCTCGCAACACGGCTGGCAGCAGTTGTGGATGCCAGAGAGTTTCAGGCTCTTCACCTTGCCCGCCGGGACGCTGCTCTCGACTTTGGTCTGGTTCAACTTAGGCTTTTGCATACTTTTTCTCCCATTTCCATCGCGTTAAGATTTCTGAAACGGACATCTACGTTTGGGTAGTCGAGAGCAAGGTCCGGACCTGCTGGCACACATTCTCAACGGTGAAACCGTACTCGCGCATCACGACTTCGCCAGGGGCCGAGGCGCTATAGCGATCCACACCGATGACGGCCTTGGGAGGACCAACGTAAGAGTTCCAGCCGAGCGTTACGCCGGCCTCGATGGCGAGTGTAGGAGTTCCCGGCGGCAACACCTGGTTCCGGTACGGCTCCGGCTGTGCCTTGAACAGGCTCCAGCACGGCAAGCTCACGATCCGGGCCTTCACGCCTTCGCTGGCCAAACGGTCGCGGGCATTCAAGGCGAGATGCACCTCGGAGCCGGTGGCGATCAGCACGATGTCAGGCCGCGTACCGTCGCCGGCATCGGCCAGGACGTAGCCGCCGCGCGGCACCCCGGCCGCGATGCTGGGATAGCTGGCCAGGTCGAGCACCGGGAGCTTCTGCCGGGTCAGGACCAGGACCATCGGGCGGTCCCGAGACTCAATGGCGATTCGCCAGGCGGCGGCGGTTTCGTTCGCATCCGCCGGCCGGATGACGGTCAAACCGGGGACGGAGCGCAAGCCCAGCAGTTGCTCCACGGGTTGATGGGTCGGGCCGTCCTCTCCCATGGCGATGCTGTCGTGGGTGAAGACGTAGATCACCGGCAGGCCGTTCATGGCCGCCAGCCGCATCGGCGGCCGCATGTAGTCGCTGAAGATCAGGAAGGTGGCCCCATACGGAATGAACCCTCGGTGCAGAGCCAGCCCGTTAAGAATGGCGCCCATGGCATGCTCCCGGACGCCAAAGTACATATTGCGCCCAGCCCGGTTGTCCGGTTGAAAGTCGCCGCCCCCGTCGATGTTGGTGTCCGTGCTGGGGGCCACGTCCGCGGTACCGCCCATCAACTCGGGAAGATGGGGTGCGAGCGCGTTGATTACCTTGCCGCCAGCGGCCCGGGTAGCCAGGGGTCCTTGGTCCGGGCGGAACGTGGGTAGGTCTCGGTCCCACCCCTGCGGGAGTTTACGCTGCACGACCCGCTGGAACTCTGCGGCCAGTTCGGGATATTTCTTCGCATAGACCCGGAACCGGGACTCCCACTCCGCCTGCCGCGCCGCTCCGCGATTCGCGAACGCGCGGAAGTGTTCCAGGGCCTCTGCGGGAACGTAGAAGGAAGGTTCCACCGGCCAGCCCAGGTTTTCCTTGGTCAGGCGCACTTCTTCCACGCCCAGAGGCGAGCCGTGGGCCGCCGACGTGTCGTGCTTGTGAGGACTGCCGTAACCGATGTGCGTGTGGACGTCGATGAACGACGGACGGCCCTTTTCCGCCCGTGCTGCTTCGATGGCCGCGGTGAGATCGGCGACATCGTTGCCGTTCTCGACCCGCTGGACGTGCCAGCCATACGCGGCGAAGCGCGCGGAGCGATCCTCGGTGAAGCACAAATTGGCGCTGCCGCCGAGGGTGACGAAGTTGTCGGCGTAGAGGGCGATGAGCTTGCTCAGCCGCAAGTGGCCTGCCAGGGAAGCGGCTTCCGAGGAGACCCCCTCCATCAGGTCGCCGTCGCTGACCAGGACGTAGGTATAGTGGTCGACGACGACATGATCGGGCCGGTTGAAGCGGGCCGCCAGAGCCACCTCGGCGATGGCCATGCCGACGGCATTGCCGAAGCCCTGCCCCAGGGGGCCGGTGGTGGCTTCCACGCCGGGCGTCCTGCCGTATTCGGGGTGGCCGGGAGTCCGGCTGCCCCACTGGCGAAAGCGCTTCAATTCCGCCAGGGGAAGGTCAAAGCCGGTGACATGGAGGAGCGCGTAAAGCAGAGCACTGCCATGACCCGCCGACAGCACGAAGCGGTCGCGGTCGGGCCACTCTGGGTCACGCGGGTTCACGTTGAGGAAGCGGTCCCACAGGGTGTACGCCATGGCCGCCGAGCCCAGGGGCAGCCCGGGATGGCCCGAGTTGGCCTTCTGCACCATGTCCACGGCCAGGAAACGGAGCGTGTTGATACACAGCTCATCCAGTTCGGGCGGAGAGAGGGTGGTCGAAAGTGCCATAGTTGCGCTGTACCTCCTCTTGTTGTGATGGACTCATACGTCCGACGCCGCCGCGACGATACCGGCGTCGTTGTGCGACTGCATCTTGCGGCGGCTGGAACCGGACCCTTCCCCCCCCATATCCATGCCAACCTGGAAATCCCGCCCTTCCCAGTGCTCCACGGCCGTCCAGAAGAAGGTGAAGCGAACGGGAGCCTTCTGCCGCGCAGGCACTCGGATGTCCACGAACTCATGGCCGGTTCCGATGGACGTGGAACCCGTGTCATGGGCTTGCTGCCATTCGTCGCAGGTCCAGTGCAACCGGAACGGGGAAGCCGCCTGGATCCGCAAGGTTCCCCCGGCAGGTAGCGAGCGCACCTGCCGGTTGAATTTCCAGATTTCCAGGGGCGGCGCCGCGCGGCGGTTGCGGTAGCGATCGGCGACTGCCGCGATCAGGCCGAAGACCTGGCCTTCCGCCGCGGAGCGTACCAGTTGGATGTACTCGGCGTGCGCCCACACCAGAGGCATGGCGCCTCCGGTGGGACGTCCAAAACGCATGTGAGCCTTGGGCATGTCCGGCAAAGCCCAGACTTGCTCGGGCAGCAATCGGGTCGAAGTGGCAAAGCCCTCCATGGCCCGGATAAAAGGCCGCACATCGCGCCCCGCCGCCAACTCGTAATGCCCGCGCTCTCCCGTAAGCACCGGCCAGGCGTGCCCGTATCCCCAGCCCTGGTAGGGCCCGCCATCGGGTCGCTGCCCGTAGCCGTCATGGTTGTACCGTCGCCAGCAGGGACCGAAAGGCGTGTCCACCCTGAGGACCGCGTCCACCACGCGGAGAGAATCCTCGATCAGGGGATCGCCCGGCTTGCGGATGCCGTAGCGGACCAGCTCAAGGAACCCGGCATCCACAATGTCCTTGCCTGGAAAGGCGGTGGGCGCTCCGGGCGGTTGGTTGCGCAACTCCAGGACACCGTGGTTAGCGTCTTCATCGGGCTGGGGATCGTTGGCGTCCGCTGGATGAATGCGAATGAAGTGGCGGTGAATGTCGGGGACCAGGGAACCTTCCGTGGTCACCGTCCACGGTTCGAGGTGGGATTCCAGAAAGTCGGCGTATTCTTCAAGGTATTGCGCCGTGGCCTGCTGGCCGCGCTCGCGCGCGAAGGCGGCGGCACAGATGAGAGCGGCGATGTGTGCCGCCAACGTCGAGGGCGAGTAGCCGCTGTTTTCCTCCCAGCGTTCCTGGGGAGTGACCGGCCCATCGTGGATGAGATAACCGGCTGCTTTCAGCACCATCGGATACGGGTCAAAGTCCCGGAGGGCCTTGGCCTGGTGCAGGCGCCAGGCGAGAAGAACGGGGAAAGCGGTCTCATCCAACTGGGTGCCGCGCCAGTGGGGTTCGCCGTCGATCCAGAAATTCTGGTAGAAGCACCCATCCTCCTCCTGCGTGCAGGCCAGATAGATGAGGGCACGGAGCGGAACTTCCGTATCGCCGGCCGCGAGCAAACCCGTGACACTGTGGCACATGTCCCGTGTCCAGACCAGATGGTAGCCGCCCACGTCGCCGTCGCTCATGACCTCGCCCCAAGGGATGCTCAGCGACGCGATCAAGGCACCGTCGTAAGTCTTGTCCTCATGCGCCAGGATCATGCTGTGGCTGACGTGGTAGAGACGGCCGTCGTCAGCCGCCGCCTTTTCCTTCCCCGGCAGCAAATGACGGCAAGTGTGCTGCCACTGCTCGATAAAGCGAGTACGGTGAGCGGCGAAGGAAGTACCCAGGGCCTGGGCGAGTGTGACCAGGGCGTGGTGGAGACTGTCGCCGAAGGCAAGCGCCAGCACAAACTCCCGGCTCTGCCCGATATCGAGTTCGCCGGTCAGGGCGATGTTGCCATCAGGCGCACAGTCGAACTCCCAGTCCATCCGGAAGTTGTGAGCCAGGTCTTGCCAGCCGTCGGTCGTCCCCGCGTAACCGCAGGAGCAGCGCAAAAACGGGACCGAGGCTGCCAGCACGAGCCAGGTATCGCCTTTGTGCGCCGTTAGCACCTTCCCCCAGTTAGTCTGGACCACGTTCCCGTTGTTGCCCCGGCCGCCGACTTCCAGGTGCGGCGCCAGCAACGCGAAGAGCCGCAGTTTGGCGAGTACCTCGGGGTCCGCCTCCAGCCGCGTTTGCATGAGCACACACGCCTGATGCGGGTCGGCGATGGCTTCCTTGACGATGCGGTAGCCCCCCTGAGGATCGACATTGGTGATACGATAACCCAGCGTGTCCGGGGCCAGGCACTCGTGGGTGTTGTCCAATTGGCGTTCGCTGCGGAAGAAGGTTTCCCCGTCGCTGATGAGATATTGCAGGTCGCGTATTTGCGGCCGATCAATGGTCGGGTAGTAGACCTCGTTCAGGATGCCCTTGGAGACGGTAAACCAGACCCGGCTCAAAGCCGCGTAAGCGGTCCCCACGCCGTCCTTGTCGCTGCGCGTCCAGCGAGGTTCGATCCCCGGACCGCCGCTAGCCGGATGCTCTTGTAACAAGACCGCCATCATGACTCCTTGCCAGGGCCGGCAGGCATCAACCTGCTTCCAATCACGATTCCACTTTTTCCTTAACTGCCGACGGTCGCGTCCCGTTCCCCCCGCCAGCCGCGAGCCGAGACGGACCCGCCGCCGAAACTTCCCCCGGCGAGAAATCAGCATTCCTCTCCGGAATCAAGAGTGCAGACCGATTACGGGTGATATAGCTCGACATCCATTGCGCCAGCACGAGAAGCCGGTTCTGGAACTGAACCAGGTACAGCAAATGGACGAATAACCACAGCAGCCAGGCCAGCAAGCCGGAAAGGCGCAGCCAGCCCAGGTCGGCCACCGCCGCGTTTCGGCCGATCACGGCCAAGCTGCCCCGATTCTTGTAATGGAAGGGGGGCAAGCTCTGGCCTCGGAGCCGACACCCGATCAGGTCGGCGGCGTAGCGTCCCTGTTGCATGGCCACCGGCGCCACGCCGGGCAAGGGCTTGCCGTCCTGGTGGTCGAAGTGGGCCAGGTCGCCAAGGACGAACAGCTCCGGGTGGCCGGGCACCGTCAGGTTCGGTTGCACTACGATTCGGCCTTCCTTGTCTACCTTGGCGCCGGTTTTCTCTGCCAGCAGGCGGCCCAGGGGCGAAGCTTGCACGCCTGCCGCCCACAAGATCGTCCGGGTACGAATGTGCTCTGTCCGGCTCCCCCTGCGGATCGTCACGGCGTTCGGTTCCACTCCGGTCACGATCGCTCCGGTCTGAATCTCAACACCCAGCCGAGTTAGGGCGGCCGCTGCTTTGGCGGAAAGCTTGAGGGGATAGGACGGCAACACGCGCTCGCCACCTTCCACCAGCACGATGCGGGCGCTGCCGGGGTCGATATGCCGGAAGTCCCGCTTGAGGGTGTGGTGGGCCAGCTCGCTGAGGCAGCCGGTCAGCTCCACCCCGGTCGTTCCTCCCCCCACCACAACGAAGGTCAGGCAGGCCCGTCGGCTGTCGGGATCGGTCGTGATTTCGGCGGCTTCAAACGCCAGCAGGACACGCCGTCGGATCTCGTCGGCGTCCGCCATCGCTTTCAACGGAGGGGCCGCCTCTTGCCACTCATCGTGTCCAAAGTAGTGGGGGGCAGAGCCGGCCGCGACGATGAGCGTGTCGTAGCCGATCTTCCCGCCGCCAGTCAGCATTACCTGATGGTTGGCGACATCGATTTCGGCCACTTCGCCCAGGCGCACCTCGGCGTTCTTCTGGCGTTTCAGTAAGACGCGCAGCGGGGCGGCGATGTTGGCCGGGGAGAGCCCGCCGGTAGCGACCTGGTAGAGCAGCGGCTGGAACAGGTGGAAGTTCCGCCGGTCGATCAGGGTCAGCTGGACCGGGACCCGTTTCAAAGCATGGGCCGCGAAGAGGCCGCCAAAGCCACCCCCGACAATAACAACGCGGTGCTGGGTATCCATACGGTGCCCTCCTTTGGCCCGAGTGCCTGAGACTTACGGGTTTTCATTTGGCTGAGCCGCCTCTTCGGAACGGTCTCGATGTTGACGGAGGATCGCCTCGGCACGAACAAGATCAGCGGCCTCGACCCAGACCTCGGCTGCCAT
>JBGQLF010000337.1:0-8661 GCA_041499985.1 Gemmataceae bacterium | reverse complement strand
GATTTACCGCGGCTTGCAGAAGGGTGGCTTCACCTCGACCATTGACCCCACCCAGGTGCAGTACCACTTGTTCGAGGCCGACCAGCTTCGGGCCGTCTACTCCCACCGCGAATCGATCGGTCAGCTGCTCACCTTCACGCAGGATGGCGGCGACAAGAAGCTGCAAGAGCACTTCGGCAAGCATCACGACAACCTGGCCCGAGCTGACGTGATCCACCTCTTCGTCAGTTGCCCTGCCGATGACCGGCCCGAGAGCATCGAGCGGCTTCAGAACGACCTGACCATCCTGGCTCCCAACTTGCGGGCCGCGCTGAACTGCCGCCAGAACGACCGCAAGGTTGCCGTGGCCGCTATCCTCTCCAAGCCGGACGGCGCCTTCGCCACCGCCGAGGAGGCCCGCTCTGCACTCACCGACGAGCGCCTGCGGGCCATGCTGCACCGGCTGGTCCGCCTGCTGGAAGGCTCGGACCGTGTCGGTCTAGCGGCCATTTTTGTCACCAGCGCCTTCGGTTATGGGAAGGCCCGGCGGCTGGAGCAGACCTCCGGCGGCAATGGTTCGGCTCCGCCCAAAGGGTTCAGCCTGCTCAGCGAGGGCGAGCCGGAGTGGATCCTCAAGGAAGGGGAGATGCCCCAGCCACACAACCTGACGGCTCTGGTGTGGTGGTCGATCATGGCGGGGCTGCTGCTCAAGCGCGCCGGCCGGCGCGGCGAGGAGATGGCCCACACGGCCCAGATGCTGCTGGACGACTTGAAGGCCATGCAAGCATGGTACGTGCCGCTCAACTGCCGTCCCCTGCGCTGATGAACCACCTGCTCCGTGGGCCGGGTCGACCAGTCGGCCCGCGGAGCCTTTCCCCCAACCTGGAGAGGACCATGAACGAACCGATTCTGCTCTTCGAGACCGATCCGCTGCTGGGCACGCCGCGGCTGCACGGCGTCAACGGGGCTGCGGGCACTTGGAGCGCCAAGGACCTGCGCCAACTGGAGGACCAGTTGCGTGGTCGCTACGAGGTTCTGGTACGCGAGGGCGACGGCACCCTCGATTTCCGGGGCCAGATACTCTACGTGAAGAAAAAGGACGGCGACACCAGCCGGCAGCCGACGCTGGAACTGCGGACGGTGGAGCCCTTCCCGTTTCGGCCGATGGAGATGGCACCCGCCACTCCGATGTCTCCGCCGGCAGTTGCTTGGGGCGCGGGATTCCTGGCCGAGATCGACCGGTTGTTTGCTTCCGCCGCATTTAACACCGTCTTGCCGGTCGAGAAGGCCATGCTGCACCTGGTCCGCGATGAACTGAAAGGTCTGTTGGAGAAGACCCCGCCCGCGGACACCGCCCTGCTGGTCCTGGTGTCGATCCTGATGACGGCGGAGCATTTGAGCCGCACCCAGCGGCCGGGTGAGCCGCATCCCTATGCCTATGCCCTCAGCGGCGTGGAGCGCCTCTTGGGCCAGACGACCCAACCGTCGCAGACCCCTTGGGGCCATCTGCCCGCCCCGCCAAATCTGGAGCCACCCCCGTCGTGGCTGGGCCGCTTCTGGAACCGGGTAACAGGAGCGTCCTGATCTCCTTCACCGCGAGCGCCGGGATCCCGGTGCTCGCGGCGCTCGTCCGGAAATCCTATAATGACCACGCTATACCCTCCCGTTCTTCCCGATCGTGTAACCATGCCTGAGGCAACCGAAAAGACGATCTTTTGTACCTCGCAACGGCTATCCTTGTTGTGCGAGCGCACCGGCGTGCAGCCATACCTCTCGGATGAGCGTTTCTTCCTGGATCGTCATCCGGAGCTGCGAGGCGAAGAGAAGCCGAAGGCACGCTGGCGCGGGCTGAAGCGACATGCGCTCGTCCACAGCCTGACCGTCAAGGGGACAGTCACGCGGTTGTTCGTGGTCTGTTCCGCGGGACTTGGGAAGAGCACCAATCTCCAGTGGCTGGCGGCGAAGCTGGCCGCTCCAGGGTCGAAGGAGATCCCGTTCTTCTTTGAACTCGGTAACGAACACTTGCCCGGGAGGCTGGTGGACTTCTTCGAGACGACCTTGCCCGATCGCATTCATCGGGGCGAGGGCAACGCGGACCTTCCCGACCAGCACATTCGTGCTGCCTTGAAACGCGCCCGCGCCAATGGCAGGATTACCTTGCTGCTGGACGGCGTCGATCAAGCCGGGGAGGCCAGCTGGAAGCTGCTGACAGAATTGCTGATATCTCCGGCCTGGAAAGCCTGCCCAATCGTCCTGAGCGCTCGACCGCATGCCGTGTTCGACCGCTGGAAGGAATTAATCGTGCCGGACGAACGAGCCTGGCGGTTCCTCCGCGTTGAACCGCTCGGTCCCGTGCAGCGCAAGCTGCTCCTGGATCAGGACGGCGTCCCGCGTTACCGCCGACTTCCCGCCGGTGGTCGCAAGCTCATGGCCACTCCCCGCAACATCGAGTACGTGCTGGAGATGGACAAGAAAGGCGCTAAGCGGCCCAAGCGCGCAGACCATCGACCGGGACCGCACGATCTCCCCGACTACACGCTGGCGGATCTGCGCACGGCGTCACACGTCTTTGCCGGCGCGGCCGACAACATGGTGCGACTCGGGATGTTGTACAACCCCAAGGCCCGGATGCTGCGCTATGCCAAAGAACTGTCGCCTCCCGACGCACCGACTGACGGCCAGGTGGCGTTTGGCCTCGATCTGCTGGGGGCCCTGGCCTACACCATGTATTGCCGCCCCGCTCCGACTCTTGCCACCGACCAGACCGAATTTCGACCCAACGTGTCGCACATTGCGGCCGGCGACATGGAACAGTTTCACAAGAAAGTGCTGGGTAAACTCAAAAAGGCGGGTGTGGTGGACGGTGTTTATCGCCTTTGGGATCTCGAGCGCGATCTCGATGCTTTGGCCGAATTGAACCACGCGATCCAGTATGACCTGTTCGACACCCGCAGGAAGCGCCACGGGGATTTCCGCTGGTATGACCGATCGCTGCAAGAGTTTTTTGCCGCCTGGTGGCTGTCGCGTTACGCCGGCCGTGAGGAGATCCGGCGCCTGCGCCTGTGGCGTTACGACGACACTCGGGACCGAGCCCACAAATCGCTCTATGAGCCCCTGTGGGGTTATCTGGCCGAGATGCCGGTTGAAGTGCGCCACGATGCGGCGTGGGTGCAAGCGGTCGGCGTGCTTTTTGAACCCGACGCACCGCGCTGCTGCGAGATGATCTATCGTAGCTGGCCGGGGATGATCAAATCGCGCGAAGGCTGGAAGGTGATTCGGAACTGGCGTCAGGAATTCAAGCAGTTCCTTCGGTTGTCCAACGAAGACCCTCGGCACGTCGTGGCGGCGGAAATCGTTCAGGAAGATCGTTTCAAGCGTTGCCCGCCGGATCCTGCCTCGGAGCCGGAGGAGTTTCCGATGGGATCACCTACCAAGGAGAAAGATCGCCGTGATGATGAATTCCAGCATCCCGTCATGCTTTCACCGTTCCGGCTTTACGACTTCCCCGTGACCAACGCCCAGTATGAGTTATTTGATCCGAAGCACAGCTCGGAGCGTTGGGGATGGTCAGTCACCGGCTTCGAGCCCCATCCCGTGGGGGATGCAGCCGATGACTACCCGGCGGTCAACGCGACCTGGTTTCAGGCCTGGTGTTTTGCCCGTTGGGTGGGTCCGATCCGAATCGAAGGCAAGTGGTATCGACTCACGTTACCGACGGAAGCCCAGTGGGAATACGGTTGCCGGGCTGGGACGAAAACGGCTTACCATGCTGGAGAGTCGATTGACGAGCGCGTGTGCAATTATGGCAATAGTGTCGGCCACACGACCGCCAAAGGGAAGTATCCAGCCAATGCATGGGCGCTGTACGACATGCACGGAAATGTTTGGGAATGGTGCCTAGACTGGTACGCGGCCGAATTCTACAACAGCGAGGAGGGCCGTTTACCTGACCCCTGCAACAAGCGGAAGGCCCCGCACCGCGTGCTCCGCGGCGGTGGCTGGTACGACGACGGCGGGAGCTGCCGGTCGGCCAACCGCTACGGGGACGCGCCGGACTTCCGGTACCGGAGCTGCGGGTTCCGCCTGGCCGCAGTTCCTGTTGGAGCCAAGCCGGTCCAGCAGGGGCGAGCGTAGCGGAGGCAACGTAGCCGCACGGAGTGGAGTCGGAGCGCAGGCGGTAGCCGGAGCGGAGACGGAACGGAGCTGCGGCGAAGTTGCCGCAGCGGAGCGGGATCCCGGTCAAGGCCGTGTCTTTCTTCGATTGCGAGCGTAGCGAGCGCGCCGTAGCAATTCTGTATTTAGATATTTAGTATATCTCTATAATAGCGCTCAGCATCGGACTCCTCGACCATTCTTGCGTTCGATACGCCGTTTTTCCAACCCGATCTTCGGCCGCGTGCCTTCTTCAGAGTGTGTCGCCCTGTCTTGGCCCTCTGCAAGGAGCCTCACGCCATGAAGAAGGCACCGCCAACATCCCGATACCATTCGCCCTCCGGCCTGCCGCTCGGCTGGTTGACCCCCCAGCGCCAGGTGAAGTCGATCGGCTTTGGCATCGACAAGCCACCGAGTGCCGACGCGGAACTCCTGTCCTTCTCGGGGGAAAGCCACCTCCTGTGCGTGGCTCCCACCGGGGCCGGCAAGGGGCGCTCAGTGGTTATCCCGGCGCTGCTCAGCCATCCGGGGCCAACCTTGACCATCGACCTGAAAGGCGAAAACTACCAGGTCACGGCGCGCTACCGCCGGGAACTCGGGCACCGCGTGGTGGCGCTCGATCCTTTCCGCATCGTCGTCGCGAAGCCTGATGCGCTCAATCCGCTCGATCTGTTCCAGCTGCCCGGCAGCGAACCCGATTGTGAGAGCGAACTGCTCGCGGAGTTGCTCACTGGTGGTCAGCTGTTCTCCGAGAAAGATCGTTTCTGGGACCAGAGCGGCAAGGGGCTGCTGGTTGGACTCACGGGACTGGCCGCGGAGCTGGGAGAACCGGGTCAGCGCAGCCTGTCGACGCTGCTGGACTACCTGCACGAGGATGATGTCGACTACAAGATCGCCACCACGCTCGACAAGCACACATTCCAGAATGACCTGGCGCGGCGGGAACTGGCGGCCTATCTCAATCATGAATCGGACAAGTGCCGGCCCAGCGTGCGTTCGACCGCCCAGGCGATGGTCAAGTGCTTGAGTAGCCGGGCGGTCCGCGCCGCCCTGGGTCCCAGCACCTTCGACCTTGCTGCCTGGATGCACGGCGATCCGCTGGACATTTACCTGATCTTCCCTCCCGACAAGCTTGACAGCCACCGGGGCCTCTTGCGCTTGTGGCTCGGCACTCTACTGGCCGTGCTCTTGCGCCGTCCTCAGATTCCCGAACAACGGACGCTGCTCTTGCTTGACGAAGCCGCCCAGCTCGGCACGCTGCCGCAGTTGCGCACGGCCTTGACGCTGTTGCGCGGCTATGGCGTCCAGGTCTGGTCGCTGTGGCAAGATTTGAGCCAACTCCGTCTGCTCTACCCGCTCGACTGGGAGACCATTCTGAACAACTCGGCCATCATCCAGGCGTTCGGCCTGACCAACGGCTGGGTGGCCAAGGGGGTCTCCGACGTCCTGGGCGTCCATGCCGACGACCTGCTTGCTCTGGAAACCGGCCAGCAGATCCTGCTGCGACCTGGTCACGGCCCGGTCACCTGCCGGCGGGTCGATTACCTGAGCGACCCGTTGTTCCGCCACCGCTTTGATGCCAATCCGCGCTACGCGAAGCACCACTCGCGCTGAAGACGGCGCCGACCTAGCCGATTTTCTTCCTGGCTAGCGTGCCTTGTAAAGGGTGTCGGCGTCGCCCGGAACCCATCCAGCACCAAACCGCCGCACGGGGTTGGCGGTGAGGCGTGAAAGGAGATACCCATGTTGCAAGGTACGTATCTGTCGAGCGATGAACTGGAACGGTCGGACGCCCTGGAATACGGCTACCACACCGTGTGTCAGCATCCCCGTGAAGTGTGCAAGCTGATTGCCGGCCAACGGCTGGTGATCGACCTCAACCATGTCCTGTTCGATGATCAGGACGAGGCGGTACAGCTGGCCTGCGCCGCCGCTGAGCAGGGCTTGTGGGTCGGTATTCACACCTACTATACGGAGCATCCGCGGCTGCTGCCCCTGCTCGGCAGACCGAACGTGGTGATCGAGAAGACCCACGGCCAGGTGTGCCAGGCGCTGCGGCTGGCCTCCGGCCATCAAGCCGGTCACGGAAGCGCCGGCAGCCTCGCTGGCGTTCCCGCCATCGGCGGAGTTGGGAGAGAAGCTCCGGCATCTGGAGCAAGCACAAGCTGAGAACGATCGCCGGAAGGCAGCGGAGCTGGCCCGGCTAAATGCCATTCAGGATCGCAATTAAAGTATGGAAGGCAAGAGGGCGCTGAAGACCCGGCGCACTTGTGCCTTCGGTTGCTGGACATGCTGACGCGGACTTGTAACAGAAGTTCCTGCTACCCAGTTGCTTGGTAGAGTTCTTTCCAGGACAATGACGCCGGCAAAGTTCTCCGACTATAGGGATCCCGACCGATGGGCCAGTCGCGACCACCCCAGCAGCTCTTTCTCCGTGGGCAACAACTGTCCGTGTTGACCGGCATAGACGATGCGCGGAAACGCCGGTTCTTTGTCTGCGGCGGCAAAGAAGAGGATGTGCCGGAGGCCGCCGAGAACGAGGAACGAGTGCAACAAGACCCGCTGCAACCCCGCCAGCGGGGACAGTTGGACCTGCTTATGGTACGTCTCCTCCGGATGCTCCAGCAACGAGACCCGTGGCAACCCTACCAGCGAGAGCAGCTCTGCGCCCAGGCCGCTGGTCCGGCGCCCTCCAGGCGCATGGCACTGGTTTGTAGCGCCGGTTTGGGTAAGACCACGAACATGACTTGGTTGGCCGCCCACATCGCAAAGCAACCGGGCAGTCGTCAGATTCCGTTCCTACTGCGCCTGGATGATCAGAAAGACCACGAGGTCCTCCTGAAAGAACGGCAACTGGGGCAGCGCGGCGACGCCCTGGTGCAGCGCCTCCTCCAGAAGGTACAGGACGCCAACAAAGGGCAGGGCGTCCTGGGGAGCGATTCGTCGGATTCGTGCCTCGCTCTCATTCGCCGGCATCAGGCTGCGGGTCGGATCACTGTGTTGATCGACGGTCTGGACCATGCTCTGTCGAACGCCACGCTCACGACGGACCTCAAGGAGCTGCTGGGGTCGGAGCAATGGCAGAACTGTCCGGTCTGGATTGCGGGGCGGCCGGAAGCATTTGCCGCTTGTTGGGATGAAGTCTTCAGCGATCCGTCTTGGGAGTTTCTTCGAGTCGATCCGCTGGCGGAGCCCGACATCCGCTTCTACCTGGCGTGCCAAGCCGGTGGAGACTGGTACGATGCTTTCCCGCCTGCGAGCCGCTGGTTGCTGGGGATCCCGCGCATGCTTGGACTGATGAGCGCCATCGTCCGCAAAGCGATTGAGCGGGCAGCACCTGACGGCATCGAAGCGGCCGAGGCAGTACGCCGGCTCGAATTGCGTACTGAAGCGGATGTGTACTACCGCGCCTACTTTGAGAAGGGCGAATACGGCAAGCGCGACACGCAAGGGCTGCTGGCCCAAGGGCTGGTAGGAGAAGCAGCCTGGATGGGACTATGGCAAGATCCCAAGCACCCGCATTATGCGGAGCCGTCGGAGGAGAATTGGGAGGATCGGCTCGGGCGCACGAGTGTCCTGCTGGGCGCCATCGCCTTCGAGATGTTTGCGTTGCACTCGGACGCCGTCCATCCAGAACCGAATACGTCAGGCGTGAACCTGAATCCGTTTCGAAAAAGAGTCGCTACCAATCTGGTCGCCGCGGGACAGGGTACGGCGGAGGAATTGGATCGCGACCTACGGTGCCTTCGACACCTGAACAACAATGCCTTGGAGTTTCTGCTGTTCCGAGAAGCAACGAACCGGCGGCTCGTCTGGGATAACCGCACGGTGCAGGCATTCTTTGCGGCTTACTGGGCCATGAACTATGGCACGCCCAGCGATCGGGAAAAAATGAAACGGTGGTTGGTGGATGCGCGAGGCGGACACCTCGATGGCTTCGATGAATTCTGGCAGTTTGCGGCCGCGCTGCCAGATGCCGCCCTGACGAGGGAAGGCAAGTTGTTCACGACCTGCTGGCAGGAAATGTTCACGCCGTGTTATGCCTTGTCGGAGCAACTACTTGGGAAGGAGGCCAGAGAGGTGCAGTGGTGCCGGCGCATGATCTATCACAGTTTCGCCCGGATGCAGGCGCGTTCGCCGGAGACGATTGCTCGATGGCGTGCCTCGTTCGAGGCTTTGGCGAAGGGGACAGCGAGGCAGGACCGGATCTATCGGGAGATCGAGGAGGGCTTTCGAGACATTCCGGAGGGGATCTGCATGTATGGTGCCGACCCGCTGATGCGACAGCAAGGTGAGCCCAGGCGGGTCAGCGCCTTTCGGATGCACCAATGGCTGGTAACGAATGAGATGTACGAAGAATTCGATCCACGCCACCGAGGCCTGCGCTGGGTTGGGGAGCCCCATCCCCTAGCGGAGGAGCAGGGCCAAGGCGGTGAAGATCGTTGTCCGGTGTTGTACGTCAGTTGGTACGATGCTTGGTGTTTCGCAGCTTGGTGCGGACACCGGCTGCCGACGGAACTCGAATGGGAG
>JBGQLF010000336.1:0-8675 GCA_041499985.1 Gemmataceae bacterium | reverse complement strand
GTGCCGGTGTATTCGGGATAGGCGTCGATCTCGCCGGCCTTGAGGGCGATCCAAAGCACCTGCGTGCCGCCGAGGCCGCGTCGATGCTCGGCCGGGATACCGGCGCTGCGTACCAGGTCGGCTGCCATCTCTGCCAGGATCACCGACTCGGGGAAGACCTTCGAACCGACAGTGACCTCCGCGGCTTCAGCTGAAAAAGGAAACGATCCACCGAGGCACAGAGCACAAAGAGACAAGACGCACAGAGAAAGGCTCGATAGCGGAAACAGATTTGTTTTCATGATTTTGTCTCTGTGTGTTTTCCGGCTGCATCCTCTGTGCCTCTGCGGTTCGTTCTGGCTTCCAGCGGGCTCCGCTGAGCGTTCACGAAGCGAATCTAGTTACTCGTTCCCGTTCACCTTGTCCGGCATCACGCAACAGGCCCCCGAACAGCAGCTTCGCAGCCGACCGTCACACGCCCCCGTAGCGAATGGTATAGGCAAGAAAGACGGCACCCGCAACCACAGGGACAAGCACGGACTCACCCGTGTACCCCTCGGAGCGTGTCTCCCCGAGGTGATTTCCCTGTCTGGAATGGGGAGATGCGTCTTCCCTTTGTACCAACAGTAAGCCTCGGTGGCCGTGTGCCAATTGCGTGGCAATCTGCTCTGCGACCCGGACGGGCAAGCCCTGCCGGCACTCCGAGGTGCTCACGGTTGCAATTTGACTCGGGGCGACGAATGAGCTAATGGTTTGAGGGGTGCTCCCTAGACCGCGTCATGGGATTCCGAGATGTTGGACCAAGATCTTCCACCTTCAAGCCGGGAACCAGTGACTCCCTCAAGGCACGAGCGTCGTGCCACGGTTCGTTTTCCCACGCTGATCCCTGGTTCGTGCGAACCCCTGGCAGGTCAACGGGGAGAATGCTGGGAGTCAGTGATCCGCGATCTCTCCCGGGGTGGTCTGTGCCTGTCTTCGGAGCGTCGGTTTGAGCGCGGAACGATCTTGTTGGTGGAGTTGCCTGCCGGTCTGTGCTCCATGCGGTCCCTCCTAGTCCACGTCAAATACGTGCTCCCGGCAAACAAGGACGGCTGGGTGCTTGGGTGTGCTTTTCTGGAGAAGCTCAGCGACAACGAAGTGCAAGAACTTGTCGTTGACAACCCGGACTCCCTGTAAGCCGCTGTCTACCACTTCCGATGCCCTCTCCCTTGGCCAGGCCCGCACCTCGCCCGTCCGGACGGCTCGGGAAGGGGCAGGGCAAGCGGGAGCAGTCCGGCAGCGGCTGCAAGCCCGGCCTGACGATTGACCCCATCGTCTGTGAGCATATCCTTAGATGAAGGCAGCGGGCAAGCCGATCACGGACCTCGCCGCCGTGACGAAGCTGAGCCGGCCGTCGATCTGCAAGGTGCTGAAGCAGGCCGAACTGGTGAACACGGGAGGGAACTAGCCGTGGCGGGAACCATTAGTTATCGCTCGTTCGAGAATACCGACGTTCACCTAGACGGGACGGTCTTCCAAGGCTGCTCTTTCAAGGACGTCGTGTTCATCTATGGAGGAGGGTCGCTACCCGATTTGTCCGATTGCTCCATTGACGGCTGTAGTTGGAAGTTTGAGGACGCGGCAGATCGGACAATCATCCTGATCCGTGCCCTTGCCCAGGCGATGGGGCCGGAAGGGCAAGCGTTCGTCGAGAAAATCTTCCTGCGGCCACAGCAATCCAGCCCGCCGACGGCCGAGGGGGCAGGGTGAGCCGGCCGATCCAGGGGACCCGGCCTTTGTGTACGAGAATTTAGCGGGGGTTTGTGGCAGAGGGAGTTGCTGAAGCTAGTAACGAAATCCGCTGGGCATTCACAAAGCGGGTCACGAAGGGATCGACGGGGCTGTGGACCAGCTCTTCCAGTGTCCCTTGCTGGACAATCCCTCCCTCCCGCAGCAGCACGATCGTATCCCCGAAGAAGCCCGCCTCGCCGAGGTCGTGCGTCACCAGCACGACCGTCTTGGCCAGCTTCTGGAAGATGTGGCGCAGGTCGGTCTGCAACTCGGAGCGGATGAGGGGATCGAGGGCGCCGAGCGGCTCATCGAGCAGGAGCAGATCGGGATTCAGCATCAGGGCCCGCATCAGGCTCACGCGCTGTTTCTGGCCGCCGGAGAGTTGGGCCGGATAGCGGGCCAGGCCAGCGGACGGAAACTGCGTCAAGGCGGCCAGTTCGCTCAGGCGGGCGTCGAGCTGCGCGGGGGGCCAGCCTAGGTAGCGGGCCAACAGGACGACGTTGTCGCGGGCAGTGAGGTGAGGAAACAGGCCGCCGTCTTGCACGACATAGCCCATCCGCCGGCGCAGGGCCAGGACATTGGCCGGGGTCAGCTCCGTATCCTCGAAGCGAACCGCGCCGGTGTCGGGGCGGATCAGCCCGAGCATCAGCCGGAGCAGCGTCGATTTGCCGCAGCCGCTCGGACCGATGAGCACCGTCGTTCGACCAGGATCGATGGCTAGACTGGTCGGCTGCAAGGCAATCGTCTGGCCATAGGATTTCGAAACGCCGATGACTTGAAGCATGCCGTGTGAGCTACTCTTGCGGAGGGGGTTTCCCACTTGAGCCCGCGGGTGGTAGTCCGTTTCCCGGTCGTCACTTCTTCTGCCCCGCCGCGCGGAGCTTCTCCACTTCGATCTTGAAGTCGTTCTTGCCGGGCTTGACCTCGAACTCGAGCCCGGAGGTCTCGAACCGGACATACTTGGGATCGATCAAGGGAAGGTTGCGACGCGGGTCGTCCTCGCCCTTACCTTGGGAGGGGGGTCTCACCAGGACCTGGTACCGGCCTTCCAGTGAGCCGTCACCCTCTTTTTCGGAGCTCAGTTCAAAGGTTCCATCCGCCTGGATGTAGCCGCGCGCCCCGACGTGGTTCGCGGGGTCCAAAGGGGAAAACACGATCATGCCGCCGGGTAACGGCGTGCCGTCCTTGAAGACCACTTTGCCAACCACCGGATACTTCCGGGCGCCGCAGCCTCCCAGAAGGGTCAGGGCCAGAGCGGCCAGCAGGATGTACCTGCATGAGCGCATCCGACAAGAAACGCCAGGCATCGCAATCATCCTCCCGACTCGGTACGAAGCACAGCGATCGTGTCGCAACCCACTCTCAGTAATCCGGGATCACGTTGCCATCCGAGCGGTTCGCCAGGTAGCCGAGGATTTTTGAATTCAGGGACACGGAAAGGCTGTGAACGCTCCCATCACAGAACACAAACTGGCAGACCCCCGGATGGTAGCTGCCGAAGTTCTCCACATAGGGCTGCACCTCCGTATCGTTCTCGTTGGGCGAGAGTGCGAGCGGGAAGGCTTGTCCGGCGCACCGCCCCACATTTTCGAGAGCATCGCCGTTGAAGATGGAGGCATCACCGATGTACTTGTCCGTGGAGATGATATAGCCGACACCCAGGTGCTTGATCGGCACGTGCTTCTCGCCGATCAGGAGTGTGTTACTCAGCCCGTCGGTGATGGACCTGAAGCGGGTGTTCGACGTCCAGCTCGTGACAGTGAGCTTGTTCGAGGTTTGCGTGTAGGTGGCCCGAACCATGGCCCCGGTAGCGGGGTCGTCGCTCGGTTCTACGGCTGGGTTACCCCCATTGTCCCCGAACGAGCAGGCATAATCCCCCAGGGCCCCCGGGTAGGCTACGTTCTTTCCCCCGGGCGGGCTGCTGGATTCGGGAACGTCGCCGCGATTGTTATCGTTGAGGCTCAGCTGGCCCGGCCCACGCCGGGTGGGGCAGTAAAAGACTTTGACCTGGGCTTGGCGAACGGCGGCCGATTGCAGGTAGTACGCGTCGTTGAGGCTGGTCCATTGCTTCTGGAGGTTGTCTTGCTCGATGTAGGGCAGGATCAGGACCGTCCAGGCCGGGCAGCCGTCCTTATTGAGCCGGCTGGGAGGAAAGTAGCCATAGGCATCGTGAAAAGTGTGAATGGCCAGCCCGAGCTGCTTGAGATTGTTGGAGCAGGCCATGCGGTTGGCCGCCTCGCGCACTTTTTGCACGGCTGGCAAGAGCAGCCCAATGAGGACCGCGATAATCGCAATGACGACCAGTAGCTCGATCAAGGTAAAGGCCTGGCGCTTCATCCGAAGACTCCCTGTTATGAAGACGTACCCCGAAGTATTGGACCTATCCAAAGTGGAGAAGTCAACAGCCGAAGCAGATTCTCGCAGCGGGAGCGCTCCGAGCAAGCGAAGATTAGGGGAATTCTTCGAATGAACAGGTGGGCTTGATGTATCCATCCGCTCCGTCACTTGGCCCCTGGTTTCAGGTGCAACCGATGCCGCGTCACTTCCTCCACCTTGGCGCGGGAATACGCCAGGGGAAAGTATTCCGCCTCCGCCCACAGCGGCAGGAGATCGGCGTAGTGCGGACTACCCGGTTGGCCGGATTGGCCGGGTGTGCTGGTGGCCAGGCCGCGATCCCAGTCGGCCAGGTCGAACAGATGCCGATAGGACGCGCCGCTCACCTGCTGGAAGCGCGTGTTGTATGTCGCCGCGTGTGGTGTTAGACCGTCTCCCGGGCGCGGCAGCGGACCAAGGTTGAACGCTTTCTCATAGGCCGATCCGAACGAGGCCAGCGGATGCACAAAGGTAACCGTGTGCAATTTGCCCCAACTCCAGCCGCTGGAATCGCCCATTAGCGTCTTGACCTTGGCCACCGCGCGGACCAGACTTTGATGCAAGAGCCGATCCCGTCCCGCTACAGGATCGTCGCCGAACCACGCGCGCTCCGGCTTGTCCAGCGCCGCCAGCATCACCTCGATGCCGCTGCGTGCGGTCACGAAGCGGAGCAATTCCTTCGGCACGTGCGGACGATAAAACTCATCCACCAATTCCTGGAGCCAGACGGCATACAGCGGTCCCGCCCGCGATTCCCGCGTCAGCACGCCATCCCAGCCGGCCAACAAGTCGATGTAGGGCCGCAGCCCTGGATCGCTGGCCGGTACCCGCTGCACCAGGCGCGCCAGGGTCTGGCCGGGTAGTGAGGTGCTGTCGTATTGCATACTCTTGAAGTCTTCCAGGCTGAACGACTTCTTCGCCTCTAACCGCTGCTGGATGCGGGCGAAGCGATAAGACGGCGTCCATTCGTAGCTGATGGCATGCGGGTACTGGGGCGGCAGGATCTTGTGATTGGCCGTGGCGACGAAATGACGCGACGGGTTGAAGGTCTGGGGCAGTTCGCCCACGGGCAGGAATCCCTGCCATTCGTACGCGCCCGCCGCGCCGGGGACGGGCAGCAGGCCATCCCAGCCCTGGCGAACTGGCGTCAGCGCCGCCGCCACCCAGCCGATGTTGCCGTCCACGTCGGCATAGATCATGTTCTCGCTCGGCGCTTTCCAGGCCTTGAGCGCCTCGCGGAATTGTTGCCAGTTGCCCGCGCGATCGAGGGCGAGGCAACCCAGATACGCCGCCCCGCCCGGTTCGCTGCCCACCCATTTCAGCGCGTAGGCGCGCTGGCGTTGGGTATCCTGGTGCAGCACAGGGCCGTGACGAGTATAGCGCAGCTCGACTTCGATCGGTTTCGTTTCGCCGCGCACTGTGACCTTTTCGCGGACAATCTGCATCGGCTGCCAGCGCTCGCCCACCTTATACTGTGTGGGATCCTGCGGGTTCGTTTCCTCCACATAGAGGTCGGCCTGATCGGTGCCGACGATGGTGAAGCCCCAGGCGACGCGTTCATTGTGGCCGATGGCGACTCCGGGAATGCTCGGCTCGCCGGAGCCGATGACATTCCAGCCGGGCGCCTGGAGATGAACCAGATAGCGGAGCGAGGGCAGGTTGATCGGCCGATGCGGATCGCTCGCCAGCAGCGGCTTGCCCGACGTGGAGAGCGTACCGTCCACCACCCAGTTGTTACTGCCGCCCTCCGCCGGACGAAACGAAAGCACTCGGGTTGCCGCGTTGTAGCCGGCCAGCACCGCCTCATCAATCCCCGCCAGGTCCAAACCCGGAGCCGGGGCATACGCCCGCACCGGATCGGTTGGCGCTACTTGTCGGGCTCTCTCCGCGCCGAGGGCAGCCACCAATTGGGCCCGTGGAATCTCATTGGTAAAGTTGCGGGTCATGACAATGCCGGACATGCGCCCCAGGCAATCTTCCGGCTGCCATTTCTTGGCGTTCAGGCCCAGGATCTGAAACTCGATGGGCAAGCGGTTACCCAGGTGATCGATGCACGCATTGATGCCGTGCGTGAACGCCGTGGTGATGCGTCGGGCGTCGGGTCCATAGCTGGCCCATTCCGCGTCCAGGGAGCCCCGGTATTTCAGCAGCCGGGCAAAGCGATCGCCTGCCAGAGCTTGCCGTCCGAGGATTTCGGCCGTTTCGCCCACCGCCACGCGGCGCCACAGATCGATCTGGAACAGGCGGTCCTGGGCAACGACAAAGCCCTGGGCCAAGAACAGGTCATCCACGTTCTTGGCGTAGATATGCGGCACACCCCAGCGATCGCGCAGCACTTCGACCGGTTCCTTGAGTCCTGGTAGGGCAATCTCGCCCTCCAGCTGGGCCAGGACCGTGCGCGCTGTTTGCAGCAAGGATTCGGGCGTATCCGCGGCACGAAGCGCTGGCGCGCCCTGTGTCAGGAACGGCCCGAGAACGATCAGCCCGAGCAGGAAGCGTTTCATCATGGGTCTTCTTTTTCGTCTTTGCGTACTTTCGTGATCTCTTGATCGGTAGGCTCATTTCCCGAGTAGGTTCTTCCAAATCACGATCGCATCGGCACTCGCGGGGCCTACCTTGAGAAAGTTGCCCGTGACCAGATCGATCTTGCCATCGCCGTTCACATCGCCCAGGGCGCAAGTGAGGTGATCGCACGTGACCGTCTCGAATCGATGCCGCACGAACTGCCCCGGCGCGGTTTGTTCCAGCAACAACACGGAGTCCAGCTTGCGCTCCTGGCGCTCTGGAAAGTACTCAGCCGGGAGGTAGCTGACCACCACAATGTCCAGGTCTCCATCGCCGTCAAGGTCGGCGGCCACGGCACGCCCCGCGCCGTACAGGTCGGCCAACCGGTGGTGCACAAACGGAAACGAGCCCCGGTTTTCCAGCCACTGTACGCCGTGATATGGCTTGAGTAAATAGGGAGCGTTCAGGGCGTCGCCGTTGGTGAGCAGGACATCGAGATCGCCGTCGCCGTCGAGATCGAGCAACTGGATTCCATTCGATCCAAACGCGGGATGCGGCGCGGTGTAAATCGTTTCCGGGCGAAAGCGGCCATTGCCTTCGTTCAAGAAGGCGACCACGGTCTCGTGCTCCTGACTGATCAGGGCGACGAAATCGGGCCGGCCATCGCCGTTGAGATCGCCCACCGGGACGTGAATGGCTCCATGCCGGCTATCCACTGTGTGCGGCACAAACACGGGCCGGGCCCAGTTGGTGGTCCGGTTCTCCAGGTACAGGATCTCCCCCGTCTCGCGCCAGCCGAAGACCGCGACGACCAGGTCCAGTTTGCCGTCGCCGTTGAAGTCGGCCGCCTGCACATCGGCGACCCGGCCGACTCCTTCCAGCAAAGAGATCGGCGTGAAAGTGCCGTCCGCTTTGCCGCGTAACCAAACGACACTGCCGACCTTGTCATCGGTAGCATAGAAGCTGCCCAGGCAGGCCAGGAGGATGTCCGGGATGCCATCGCCATCGAGGTCCACCACTTCCGCATGGGCGCAGCAAAACCCCTGGGCGAGCACTTGCCAGGCGGGCGTCGGGTCATAGGGCTTCAGGACCAGGACCTGATCGCGGACCGCATCGCAGACCAGGATATCGAGCTGGCGGCGGTTGAATAGGTGCACCAGGTTCACGTTGGTGATGGCCGGCGGCACGGCGGCATTGGGGAAGGGAAAGCCGCGACGCTCAAAGCGCACGGGCGGCGGTGTCGTTGCGACCACTGGATTCAGCACGGGCAGCATCTGGGGAGCGCGCTTCTCGTAGTACAGGGCCACGCTTTCCAGGGGCGGGAAAGCCAACCGCAAGCGCGGGTTCTTGAAGAAGAAATCATACCCCTGCTTGACCTCGCGCCTCCAGGCGGACTTGGGGAACGTATCCGGGGGTGGATAGGCATGGCAGGCGCTACAAAACTGGTGGACCTGCTCCGCGGTGGCCTCGGTCGCGGCCGGCGCCAGCGTGACCGCGGGCAGCGACGCCACGGGATGCGTGAGAAGGAAGTAGCCGGCCACGGTGAGAACGAGCAGCGCCAGCGTGAGGACAGCAAGCCCCATCTTCCAGCGTCGATTCAGCGAGGAATGGTCGCTCATAGATCACTCGAAACTCATGCGGTGCTGGGCAGCGCGCTTCGGTTGCCCCGCCTGCTCGAAGTAGTCGGCCAAAGCTACATGGGCCGGTGCATAGTGCGGATCCACCAGCAGCGTGGTACAGAGCCAGCGAACGCCGGCCTGTTCCTGGCCATTGCGCAGACACCACATACCGATCTCGTAACGCACCGACGCCTCCCGGGAGGCATAGCGAAAGCGTGACCGCAGACGCACCATCTCGGCGTCGCTGGCTTCCAACTCCCGCAGCCGTTCCTGGCATGGTTGCACGGCATCGTGCTGGCCTAGTGGCCCTCGCCATAAGTTATGCAACAAATTCAGGGGCATGGTTGGCGAACCATTGCCGCATCTGCTGGTTGGTCCACGTCCACTCAAACGGATGGGCGTAGCGGCGGTTGTACTCAGGCCCGGAGG
>JBGQLF010000335.1:0-8685 GCA_041499985.1 Gemmataceae bacterium | reverse complement strand
GAAATAGAAAAACGCCGGGAGGAGACACTCCCGGCGTTTCGCGTTAACCCGTGTGTCGGCGTTGTTCGTAGCCGACTCGACCAGCTCCCCGAGTAGGATTCGAACCTACAACAAACCGGTTACATCTCCCCCCAAGTTTCCCTGGGGAATGGACTATCTCATCACCCCAGAGGGGTGTGGGGCGCTCAGGGCTGGCTTATTGGTCGGGTTCCTCACCAGCTAGTCTCTGCACCTTCCCGGCTACTCAAGACCCTTTCACCGGGCTTGGCTCAGGGTTCCCGCCACCTTTCGTGCTGCGGGTTCCTTGAATTCACCCCATTTTTCCGCCAGTCATTGCTGACTAGGGCTGCAACATCATGTAACCCAGCATGGATCTCCAGATGACAGTTTGCACAAACTAGAATGCACCTGTCTAGCTCCGCTTTAACAGCCAGCCAAGATCGGGTATAGCCTTTTGCAGCAATCCCGAACTCTTTATGCCCATCCAAGTGGTGAAACGTCAATGCGTCAATACACCGATCGTAACCACAGATCAGGCACTTGCCGCTTTTGTAGGCCACAGCCTGCTGCTTCAAGTGCTTCCGTCGAGAAGAGACGTAGTACTTGTTCTTGCACTGTGGACTGCAAAATCGCTGTTGTCGACCCGTCAAAGCGTTGTTGCACCCATGCCAAGCACATCCTTGGGTCACAGCCGGTTGCTCTACCGTTGAGCTATCGGGGAAACCGTCGCGGTCAGCCTCCCCTACGGAAGGATGAACACGAGACAATATGTTATAAAACACTCCAGGCCGCCACGCAAGAGCAGTATCTGCCAAGAGATCCCTCTCCCTGCCGCAAATCTGGTGGGTTCGATAAGGCCGTCCCTGTCTAATGGCACTCCGCCACTAGCGGTTCCGCCAGCTCGTGCAAATAGAATAGCCGGCCCGACAGCGTCGGCATGTACGAACTGGGAATCCACGGCGTCGGCTCGTGATGCAGCGTCATGCGCAGCGATAAACCTTGCCACTGCATGCCGCGGTTGAACGCCCCGTCCGCTCCGCCGATGATTCGGTCGGCGGCCAGGAATAGGCCGGGACCGATGGTGTTGGCAAACGCCGGCACCAACGTTGTCCGGCTGCGAAAACTGGTCAGGGCGTTTTGCTCGATCGTCAGCGGGTGCAGCCGGGCTCCCAGCCGATGGGTCGGCTTCTTCCATTCCTCCACGCTGGCGAACTCGGCAGCGAAGTGCGGCTCCCAGAAGGCGATGTGACACACCCGGCCAATGCCGAAGACCGTCACCAGTTTGCCGCCCTGCTTCTGGAGGTCGCCGATCTGGGCGGCGTAGGTCGGCAGTTCGGTGGGCAGGGCGAAGTGCCGTTGCTTCGCCGGTACCGTCAGGGAGCCAAGTGGACCGTACAGGGCTTGTTCCATGGCGTATTGAAACGCGCCCGGGTTCTCCGATGGCAGCGTCCGGCCCTGGGCATCGGACCATTCATCCATGTTGAAGCCGTGCACCTGATCGGAGCTTACCCCCCACTCGCGCAGGAAGTAGACCGTCCAGCGATACATACCCATCGGCCCCACCGGCAAAATCAGGATGAGCGGCCGACCTGTCTGGCGGGCCAATTGGATCTCGCGCGCGATCTCGTGGCCCAGGTAGGTGTCGAAGTCCTCGTAGGAGGCGCAGGCCACCGGTTGAAACTGCGCATGCCACCACGCTTCGCGGCGCGGCACTTCCGCGGGTCCGAGCGCCCCCAGGCGATCGATCTTCGCCAGGTCCCAGCCGGCCGGCAGGAACCCTTCCATCAGGGAGCCTTTGAGAGTCGTGAGTAGGTTCATCGATGGATCCCTCGCAACTCACCCGAGAAGCAACTCTCCCAGCCGGGTGTCTTCCATTCCCGCGCGGGTGAAATCCAGGAAGGCCTGATCGATCACCGCGGGAGGTAGAAGAGCAGACACAGCTTTGGCATCGGGTTGTGGGAAGTTGCCCCCATCTTGCAGTCGGAAATCGGCGGTCAGGGGTTGGGGGTTCGTACGGAGTACCGAGTACGGAGTACCGAGGACGCCAAGCCCGCTTCCCTGGCTCCCGACCCCCGACCCCCGACTCCCGCTCCCCGAAAGGGCGTTCAGGGCCAGCACCCACTCCGGTCCCACGAGATCGCGCAGGACTCGGACTGTGGCCGCGACGCTCAGGTCCGAGGCCACGGGGTCGTTCGTCAGCTCATCTCCGGGATCCGGTGGTTGCGGCGGCGCCTGTCCCGGATCACCGGTAATGGTGAATCGGCCGAAACGAGTGGCCCAGCGGCCGGCCTGGCCCGAGCTGTCGGCCGAGCCGCGGGGCATCGCGTACTCGTTATAGACCCAGAAGGTGGTGTCGTCGGCCGGGTCCACGGCGATGCTGCTGAAATCGCCCCAGCGGTTCTGCCCACTGCCGAACGTGCGGACGTAATAGTCCTGCCCGGCTGCCAGAGTTCGCGAGGTCCGCACCGTGCCGGGTGGATCTGTGCTAAGGCGCCCTGTGTAATAGGCACCTGGAAAGATCGACGGGCCCGACGCCGAAAAACCGAGGCCCATGGTGCCGGCGCTGTTCACCGTCAGGGCGGGGTCGAACGTATAGGTGCCGGGAGCGATGTCTTCACCCCCGACATTGCCCTGATCCTTCAAGGCGAGGGCGGCCAAGTTGGTGGTGTCGATCCGATACCAGTGGACGGTGGGCTGTCCCACATCGGGACCAGAAGGCGGTACGATGACGTCGGCGACCCACAGGGTATTGCTCCGCCAGACCGCGTTCAGCGACAACGGAGGGCCGTAGCGGATCCCCGTGCTTGATCCACGCTGCGGCGCCAGGAAGAAAGCCATATCTTTGGCATATATATGGCCCAGGTTGAGGAATTGGTTGGTGAACACAGGGTTGGTGGTCGAATTATCCAGGCGGAGGATGCTGAGATAGTCATCCCCGTTGTTCGTGGCCCAGCCAGCAGTGATGAAGAACGTCCCTACACCACCAGGCTTGGGACCGAATACCTGGGCAGGCGCGAGAAACGAAACCTCACTGGAACCCGTGACCACTCGGGCAAGTGCCTCGGGGTCCTGAACCGTGACCGGTGCGGTTCCTCCCGCGTAGAGCGCCGTCTTGTTAAGGATCCACAAGCGCGTTCCGGCGTAGGTTCCGGTCGACCCGAAGCCAACCATGTTCCCGGTCACGTAGATCGCGTCGGCGTCCACGGCCAGTGCATCGAAATCGACCCAGCGCGCAAGGCCGTTGATGGTCAGGTTCGAATTGATCGCTTGATAGAACCAGGGGTCGTTCGGGTTGTTGTCACTGGAGACCGCCACCAGAATGCGCGAGCTGTTCGCGGAAAACCCATCGACCGTGTCCGTTTGCTCCAGCGCGGTGACGACAAAGCGACCGGCGTACGGATCGTAATCCACCCTGGGATCGTAGGGATTCTGGGGAGAGTCCACGGGATTCAAGGGGGCGAAAAAAGCCACCAGACTTTGGTTGTTTTGCAGCGTGCCAGCTTTGGTGAACCACTGGATGGTGTCGTTGACGACCGACACCAAGTGGTTGGGCCCCACTGCGCCGTTGGGATCGGGCGGAGCGTCCAGATGAGTGTTGTTCGCCGCATCGCCATCGTAGTTGACGCCCTCGATCGTCGTGGGGAGAGCGTTGACGCGCTGGTTACCGAAGTCCCGGCCAGCGGCCACCTGCCCACTAGTCAGCGTCGCGGTGTATTGGAAACTCGGCCCAGCTGGCTCGGTCTGCATCCAGTTCGGCTGAGCGATTTCGCGGACCGTGTACGGGCCCGGCTTCAGCCCTTTGAAAGCGAAGCTGCCATTGGCGCTACTGACGGCAATCGGCTCGGTCGGAACGCTGAGGGCCAGCGACCAACTCTGAAGTGTGCCGGTCTCCCCGGCCACATCGTCGGTCACCTCCAGTGTCCAGGTGCCATTGGGATCCTGGCCATTCAGCGTCGCCAGCGCTCCCTGGGGGCTAAAGCTGCCGGTAAAGGGAGCCGTGCCGGCCGTGATGGCGGTTGGCGCTTGATCGTCCAAAGTAGTGTTGGTGAAATTCTGGCCGCTGTCGTTGACATGCGTGAACAGCTGGACGCGGGTGCCGGCCGGACTGAGCAGAGATGCGCTCAAATCGCTGTCGCGCGTATGCGTGATCGACAGCGTCACGCTCACATGACTGAGACGTCCGACCACCTTCTTCACCGGCAGCGCCGATCGGATCGTGCTTTGATCGGGAATGTCCTTGGGCGCATCCGCGGAACTGACGGTGGTCGTGCTCTGATCGAGCACCCCATTGTTGTTCTGATCCAGGTACACCATCCAGCCGGGCGTTCCCGGCTCGCCGACATCCTTGACCCCGTTGCCGTTGAGGTCTTCAAACACGGTCCCGTCGATCTCGACCGGCCGATAAGTACCGAAATCCTGCCCCGTCACGGATTGGCCACTCGTCACGGTGACCGTGTAGCCGAGGCTGGTTCCAGCAGGTTTGCTCTGCACCCACGCCGGCGGCAGCACTTCGCGGATGCTGTACGTGCCCGGCGTCAAGCCGGTGAAGGCGTAGGCGCCATTGACGTCGGTCTGGACACTGGGTTCGCTCGTGATCAGAGTGAGCGACCAGCCCAGGAGCGTGCCCGTGTCCCCGGCCACGGTATTGGTGACTTCCAGAGTCCAGGTGCCGTTCGGATTCTGACCGTTCACCGTGGCTAGAGACCCCTTGGGACGATAATTGCCTGTGAAGGGAGCCGTGCCGGCCGTGATGGGCGTCGGCACCTGATCGTCCAGGGTAGTAAAGGTGAAGTTTTGGCCATTGCTGCCGACATGGCTGAACAGCTCGACGCGGGTGCCGGCTGGACTGATCAAGAAGACGTTCAGATCGTCATCCCACGTCTGGGCGATATTCACGGTGGCATTGACCTTGATGGTCTGACCCGAGAGGCCGCTCACCGGCAGCGCCGAGGTGACCGTGGTCAGATCGGGAATATTCTTGGGTACATCGGCGGAGGTGAAGGAGTTCAAGTTTTGATCGAGCAGGCCGTTGTTATTCTGATCCCAGTAGACGGTCCAGCTGGGTAGCCCCGGCTTGCTGCTGTCCTTGGTGCCGGTGGCGTTGGTATCCTCAAACGCCGTACCGTGGATCTCGCCCAGTTGATAGTTGCCGAAATCGCGGCTGTCCACGGTCTGGTCGCTGGCCAACGTGACCGTGTACTTGACATCCGGTCCCCTGGGCAGGCTCTGGAACCACGTCGGGGGAACCACTTCGCGAACGGTATAGGTGCCCGCGTCGAGATTCGGGAAGCTGTAGTTGCCGTTGCTGTCGGTCGTGGTGCTGGTCTCGCCGGCGTCCAGCATCCCGTTGTTGTTGGCGTCGAGATAAATCGTCCAGCCCGACAGCCCCGGTGCGCCGGTCTGCTTGATGCCGCTGGCGTTGAGATCGGTAAACGCCTGGCCAGTAATCATGGCCGGCACTACCCGGTCTTCGAGCTGTTCCAGTCGGGGCTGCCGGCGGAGTCGGCGTGCGGTGCCCGGGACCAAACGGGTGAGAAAGCGACGCCGGGTCAGAACGAGCCAAGACAGGCGCCCCATTGCGTAGTCCTCTCTGTGGGAGCGGAAGAAGCAAGCGAAAGGATTCCGGCTCCAAGGCTTGCCTTCACCGGGAAAACAGAATGACAGATGAGGCAGATATTGCGCGATCGCGGAGCCCATGTCCAAGAAAAAGAGTAGTTTTCTGAGAAAGTAGGCTGCGTCGAGGCAACGGGAAGCCGCGACCATGGTATTCACCCGGCGAGAACGAAACGCACGGACGGTCCGATCGATGGGTGGCGCGGGTCCCGTAGCCGCAAGCGTCCCGCTTGCCGGCTTGTGGCTGCCCAGAGCCGGCAAGCGGGACGCTTGCCGCTACGGGACAAGTAAGAGCGGTTGTCAGAAAGTCAGCTCCGGTGGGAGCGGGTCAAAAACCATATCCACCAACCCGCTGTCGAGCAGAACAGCAGGTTCCCTCCCCAAGTGGTTCTTCACCCCGGCTGGTGCGCTCCCGCGGCCAAAGGCCCAATCCTTGCCTTGCTGGCTGGATTCCAACAGGACAGCGACGAGGGCCGTGTCGCGATCGTCCCACAGAACCTTCCCTACCGGTGGCCTGTGCGCGGGCACGGCGAGGAGCGGGACTGGCCCAGGCTCGGCCGATGGAAGTGCCAGGCTTGCAGCCACGGTATCTTTGTCCACCGGAACCGAACCAAGGGTCGCGCGCCAAGCCATCCAGGTCTGGCCCACATCCTGCACGGGAACGGGCCCCCCCCTGTTGGGCCCTACCGAGGAGAGCTGCACGCGGAACACACCCCGCCCATGAGTGCCGGCATCCAGAACGTCCAGGCTGGTATTCAGTTCCAGCCCGGTTACTTGAACGTGCGGCAATCCCGTGCTGACCACGGACCAAGAAGCAGTTGCTGGGCTCGGCGTGACATAGACGCCATTGTCGAGACCGGCGAAGAGAAAGCCACGGCTCGGGTCGAACGCCAGGCACCAAGCGGGCAGATCGGGTAGGTTTTTGGTGATGTCGGTCCAGGTGGCGCCGAAAGTGTTGGTAAAAAATACTTTGCCGATACCGAATTGATCGTGTACCGCAAAGGCAAGGCCGGGGAATCCCGGAACGGCCAGCAGGTCGGCGATCGTGGCGAGAGTCCCGGGAAGATCGCGCTGGGTCCACGTACTGCCATTGTTGGTCGTGACGAAAAGGTGGCCGCCGGCCGAGACATAGATGGACCCGCCGTCCGTCGCAATGGCGTCGATCGACGCGCTGCTGGTGTTGAAGCCGTTCGTGCCCGGGGTAGCCAGGGCTGTCCAGGCCCCTCCTTGGTTGAGCGACTGCCAAAGTTGGGCGCTGCCAAACAACAGTTTGAGGGGATTCGTTGGATCAAGGACGAAGGGGGAATAGAAACCAGCACCGGTAGCAAGCGGTGGGCTCATACCAACCCAGTTCACGCCACTATCGATCGAGCGTTGCAAATTGCCATATTGGAACTCACCATAAACCGTGCTCGGAGTGACCGGGTCCACGCGTATAAAGCCGCCGTCCCCCCCAAAAAGAAAACTCCAGCCCAGCGAGCCGGTCGATTTCTCCCTCCCATTGTCCTGGCTGCCACCGTAGACGATGTTCGCGTTCGACGGATCTTGGGCGATGCCCACGAACTGGGTGATCTGAAGACCTGTGCCCGAGGCCCCGTTCAGATCGGTCCAGAGGACACTCTGCGACGTATCGGGAGCGTCTCCTCCGCTACCTCCCGGAGCGGCATTATCCAGCCGCCAGATGCCACCATCATTGCCATCCAGCAAGCGGTCCTTGGCGTCAAAGCCGATGCCGTGATGGTCCGAATGCGGCCCATTGCCGTCCGTCCCCGTACTGATATTCGACCAGGTAAGCCCAGCGTTGGTGGTCTGAAGGACGATGGAAGCACCGCCCACGAAGACGCGGGAGGAATTGTGCGGATCGACGGCCAAGGTAGTGTCGTACCAACCTTGTCCTCCCATGTAATCCGTGGCGGGCGTCACAGTCGTCCAGGTCGCCCCATGATCGACGGACTTCATCACCCCGAACAGGACGCCGAACCCAGTACTCCCCGTCTGGCCCGAGCCGGCAATGGAGGCGTACAACACCGTGGGGAATGGGGCTGTCGAGGCCGCCAGGCGAATGCGGCCATCGACCGTCCCATTGGGGAGACCGCCGCCCAGCACGAGCCAGGAACTGCCGCCATCCGTCGTTCTGTAAACCCCGTTCAGCGTGCTCCCGCCGATGCTCCCCACCGCCGCGTAGAGGGAGTTGCCGGTGGGATCGGACGGGTCCAGCAAGACGTCCGTGTAGGACTGGGTCGTCGAGATGCTGGTCGTGAGGTTGGTCCAGCTGCCTCCTCCATCCGTGGTCGTCCAGACGCCCGTGTTGCCGGAGGAACCGTTGGCCCCGCCGCCCGCCACCGCGAGGTAGACCACATTGGGGTCCGTCGGGCTGATGAGGAGTTGCGAAATCGTGTGCCGATCGAACTGGGCATTGCCCAGCAGCGTCCAGGTAGTTCCCCCATCGGTCGACTTGAGGACCCCGCGGCCATAGAAGGAATCGCCCGAGTTGTCCGCTTCACCCGTACCGGCGTAGATAACACTCGGGTTACTGGGAGCCACGGCCAGGACGCCCATAAAGAGGGTGGCTTGGCCATCCGTGAGAGGCTGCCAGCTGACACCCCCATCGGTCGTTTTCCAAACACCCCCACCGGCCGTAGCGACATAGAGAATGTTGGCATTGGTCGGATCGCCTGCCACTGCCGTCACTCGACCGGTCACGGGCTGGGGGGCGGCTCCCAGTGTTTGGCCCGTGAGGATGGGCGCGGGGCCGAGTGGCAACCAGGACAGCAAGGTCCGGTTTTCCAACGGCTCCAAACGCAACTGGGCTCGGGCCGGGCGTACCAGCTTCTGGATGACGTGCTTCGGCCTGGACAAGCGGGCAAGCGGCATAAGCTCTTCTTCTGGGCAAGGCAAGCAAGGAATGGGGCGCCCATCACGAGAAAAAAGAGGAATTACAGTTGACGCAGATACTGCGCGTTGGCGAAGTCCCTGTCCAGGAAGAAGTAGTTTTTTCGGGCCGAATTCGGCAAGTTTTTTTGGGCCAGCCCCGCGCTGCCGCGCCGCCTGAATTTCCCTGTTTCTCTTGTT
>JBGQLF010000334.1:0-8707 GCA_041499985.1 Gemmataceae bacterium | reverse complement strand
GACGCTGCCAGTCACTTCAGCGTCTCGGCGTCGACAACGACCGCGAGCGCGGGCATGGCCTTCAACGTCACCGTGACAGCCTTGACGACAAGCAACACGACGGCGAGCGGCTACCGCGGCACGGTGCACTTCACGAGCAGCGACCTCCAGGCTGTGCTGCCGGCCGACTACACGTTCACGGCCGCGGACTCCGGCGTGCACACGTTCAGCGTCACGCTCAAAACGGCCCCCTCCGTATCGATCACCATGACCGACAAGAACCGGCCAGCCATCACCGGCTCGCAGATGGGCGTCAACGTCTCTGCTGGCCCGGGCGTGGCCCTGAGCCTGGCCGCGCCGGCGACAAAAAATGCCGGCGCCGTGTTCCTCTTCTCTGTGACCGCCCGCGACGCGTTCGGCAACACGGCTACCAGTTACACCGGGACGGTCCATTTCACCAGCTCTGACCCCGGCGCCAGCTTGCCGGACGACTTCACCTTTACGGGGGCCAACCAGGGCACGGCAACCTTCGCCGCCGTGCTCACGACTACGGGCAGTCAGACCCTTAGCGCCACCGACACGGCGGCCAGCACCATCACGGGCACGGCGGCCGTCCTGGTCAACCCGGCAGCACTGGACCATCTTTCCGTGAGCGCTCCGGCCGGCAGCAATGCCGGCTCGGCCTTCAGCGTGACCGTGACCGCTCAGGATAAGTTCAACAACACCATCACCGGCTACACCGGAACGGTTCACTTCACGAGCACCGACACCACCGCTCTACTCCCCGTCAATTACACCTTCACGAGTACCGACAACGGCATACACACCTTTATCGGTGGCGTTACTCTCTTCAAGGCCGGCAGCCAGACGGTGAATGCGGCGGACACCATGAACCTGACCTTCAACGGAACGGCCAGGGTGCATGTGAATCCGCTGGCCGCCACCCATTTCCTGGTATCGACGCCGGGGACCGCCACGGCCGGGGTGGCGTTCACTTATACCGTTACCGCGGTGGACCGGTACAACAACACGGCGATCGGCTACACCGGAACGGTTCACTTCACGAGTTCCGACCCTAACGCCACGCTGTTGGCCGATTTCGCCTTTCCAGCCACGGCGGGGGGCGTTCAATCCTTCCCGCTCGGGGCTACCTTCCGTACCGCCGGCATACAGGCCCTGACGGCCACCGACACGGTGACCAGTTCCATCACTGGTAGCGCATCGGTGACGGTGAACGCGGCCGCGGCTACGCATTTCGGGATCAGCGCACCGACCTCGGCGGTGGCTGGGACGGTCTTCAGCATCACGGTGAGCGCCCTGGACCCGTACGGCAACATGGACTTGACGTACACCGGCACGGTGCATTTCACCAGCTCCGACCCGCTCGCCAATCTGCCGGCGGATTACACGTTCGTTGCCGGCTCAGGCAAGCACCTCTTCACCAATGGCGTGACGCTGAAGACGCTGGGCCTCCAGACCATCACGGCCAAGGACACGGTGACCAGCTCGATCACCGGGACCGCTTCGATAACCGTCACCGGGATGGGACCGTCGGGGCCACCCACGCGGCCGATCCCTTGGCCTCCCCTACTGGACGCGCAAGATCTTGTCCGCGACTACTTGTTCAGCGGCGAACCGATAACGGATGATCCGTCCGGGTGGGATTCCTTCCGCCACCGCATCACCGTGCTGAATATCTGAGAGAAGCGCCAGCAGCCGTGTGGTTATACGGAAGCGCCGTGATTGTTATCTGAGCCCGACGCGCCCGCGAGGGTGGAAGCCTCTCCCTGGCTGGCGCGTCGGGCTCAGAAGCCACCGTCCATCAAGAAGGATCCTGTTACCCAGGCTCTACCGCCGACTCCTCATCTTCGTCATCCCTGGCCCGCCTGACGGGGAGTTCCTTCCTCTCCGGGCAGGTAAAAGAGATCCGCCACGCGGCAGCGAAACCCGGGCAGCTCCGGGTCTCCCGTTAGCTCGTCGTCGCCCTCGAACACCTGGGGGAGTTGGTTCAGGCGGTAAACGGTCACGCTCCGCCCCTCCGGATCGACGAGCCAGATCACCGCAAAGCCTCGGCTGAGGAACTGCGTGAGGCGGCGCGTCACCTTGCCCCACTTGTCATTCGGCGACAGCACTTCGACCGCCAGCGTGGGCGGCTGGTCGGAATAACCGGGATTGAGAGCGTCGTAGCTCTGGACCTGGTCGTAGAGCACCACATCGGGGCCGCGTACCGTGTCGGGGTTGCGCTCCAAGATGAGGCCGGTGTCATTGCTGCACGCATAGCCCCGGCGCCGCGCGAAGGTGTAGTTGCCCAGGATCCGCCCCACGTTGAGGCAGACAAAGCCGTGTCGTTCTCCAGGCCGTGGCACTTCCACCACCTCTCCGCATTCGAGCTCGAAGTGACGGTCCCGGTTCTCGGGCCGGTTGCACCAGGCGAAGAACTCCACCGCATTCATCTGTTCTTTGGTTGTGACTGTGCTCATGAACGGCTGGATTCCTTTACGAGCCGGCAGGGGTCGGAAGACAACTCGCCCTTGGCACGGAAGTTATTGTGCCAGCATTCCAGGTGAGTTACACGAGCATCTTGCGGATCTTCTCGATCTCCGCATCCAGCCCCTCCGCTTTGAGCTGGAGCTTGGTGACTGAATCGATGCCCAAGCCGATCCGGATACCGTGTTTGAGGAACGGGTTGTCCCAGACCGACCGGTCTTGGAGCCGTTCCTCCGTCCCGAGGCTCTTGAGGACCGCGATGCCCGTGGCGTCGGCGGCAATGCGATCCCGGCTGGCCACGATCAGGTTCGGCTCGGCGGTGTCGCCGTTCGAGGGGCCGCCGAACACGAAGCTCTTGCTACCATCCAGGATGTTCAGCGCCGGGGTGAGGCCCAGGTTCAATTCAGCGAGTCGGTTCACAAACGGAGCGACTTCCGCGGCTTCCTGAGCGGGGTCTCTCTTGATGCCGCGCCGCCGGCTGCTGGTCCGCTTTTGATCGAACAGGTTCCCCTCGCCCTTCCAGGTGCCGTGAAACTCCTTGCGCGATCGGTGATGGCTCATACCGACGAAGGCTTTCATCGACATGGTGAACCAGGCCTGGAAATGAGTCTTGATCACCGGAACATTGATGACATGATCGACCGCCAGGAGCAGCTCCGCCAGTTCAAATCCCTCGGGCCAGTGCGTCGCCAACGGCGGCTTGATCCGCCGCCACAGCGGCGTGCCGGCGGGCCGTCCGAGCCGTTCCAGCTCGGCCGCCGCATCTTCCAGGCCCACGGCCACGACCGGGGCCTTGAAGTCCTTGATCGCCTGATTGACGGCATCAACGTGGCCAACGCGCTGCATCACGTCGATGGTCTTGGGCGTGGTCTCGACGAACTGGGCGGAGAACGACCGATCCGAGACGATGATCCGCTTCGGCCCGCGCTCGGCCACGAGCTTGATGGTCGCGTACAGCACTTCCGGATTGGTCGTTGTCGGACTCTTGAGGGCGCCCGTGACGTTCGGCTTGATCAGGACCGTTTGTCCCTCCTGGATGAAGTCCATGCCGCCCGCCAGGCGAACGGCGCGGCGCACCGCTTCCTCGAGGTTCGACCCGCGGGCAATGCCCACGTCGGCCGAGCGCGGAGGGGCCGGCCCGTCTGCCCCGCTGAGGTGGGGGTTCAATCCGAGACCAACCGCCAGGGTGCCGGCCGTTTTCAGGAAATCGCGTCGGTTCGGGCCGCAGGGAGGCTTGTGCATGGATATCTCCTCAAAAGGGAAAAGGCGTCCCCTCAGCATAGCGACCCTTAGCTCAACAGGGAAGGTCCGGCCGACTCTTCTGGGCGAGGCGGACTCGGGCTTCACTTCTGTTCCTTCAGCCAAGCTTCTAGCCCCCTACGCAGCCGGCGCACGCGGTCATTTAGAGCCTGCGCCTCCGCTACCGTCACGGGACGGGCGCGATGCAGCAGCTGGGCCGTCGTGAAACGTGCCTGGGCCAGCTCTTCGCGGAAGTGAGCGGGCGTCGGGTCCTCCGCTTTCGGGTTCTTCGCCTGAACCTGCCGGAGCACTTTCCAGAGCAGGTCGTTCTCCGCGACGACAGCCGCCGTGGGAGGCAGCTCGGTCGCGAACCGTTTGTGGCAGTCGGTGCAGACGTTCATCAGGGCAAACTCGGGCGGCGGCCGGCCGATGTCGTGGTTGCCGTGGCAGTCAATGCAGGCGGGGTAGTCGCGGTTGATGCGTTTCGACAAGTCCCAGTGGTGTTTGCTCTTGCCCAACGACTGGGCCTCGCGCGGGTGACACGCGGCACACCCAGCCATGTGGGCGCTGAGTTTCGTCCCAATGAAGCCGTGCTCCGCCTCGTGGGCCGAGCTGTCTTCCTTGGTGTTGCCGCCGTGGCAATCGTTGCATGACAGGTGGGCGCGGTCGTGCACGCTCCGGGCAAAGTCTCGCACCGGCACCGTCAGCTCACGCCCGGCCGTCAAGTGACAGCGTACACAGTTCGTCTTCTCGACCGGCAGCGGGTCGCCCGCCTTCCAACCGGGAGGAAGCGGGAGGGGCTTCTCGTCGGCCGGACGTGCTTGTCCTGGACTCTCGGAGTTCAGCGGGGCACGACCTCGAGATCCGATCCCGAGCGTCACACCTCCGGCCAAGCTAACAAGGAGGGCAAAGAGAACGAGTCGATGGATCATAAGACGCGGATGCCTTGCGGAACTGTTGCTCTTGGTAACCATGTATTTGGGCCCCTGTTCATCCTGCGGTATTCGGGGGTTCTGTTCCCTTTAAGCATCGCCGGTTGGCACAATGCCCGCGCCTTCTACCATCAGGATCACGGCGTGCTCCGGTGCCCGTGTGCGGTGCACTACTCCCTTCGGCACCACAAAGCCCTGGCGCGGAGCCAACTCCACGGTGCGGCCCTCCAAGTCGATGAGGAAGCGCCCTTCCAGCACGAAGAAAAACTCGTCCTCGTTGTCATGCTTGTGCCAGTGGTAGTCGCCGTGCAGGACGCCGAGCCGGACGACCGAGTCATTCACCCGGCAGAGCGTCTGGTTGTACCAAGGATGCGTGCAGGCCGCGACGAGAGCGGGCACATCGACCAGCTCCAGCGAGGCATAGTGCACGTTAAGATGAGTCGCGTAAGGATAGCTATGCGTCTCCGCCATACTTCACTCCTTCTGGACCCGCACCGGCATCTCGGCCCGCCGATCAATCTGCTTCGAGCACTCCCTCGGCCGAGAGCGGGCACTCTACTGGGAACGAGCCTGCTGGCAAGCCAGTCTCCAGAGATGCTTGCCGGACGGCCCGCTCGTAAGCCTTGGCCAAGACCTCGTTGGCGTAGTTCAACAGCGTCCGGCTCTCGAGTAGGTCCTTGAGTTCCTGCTGCTGCACGGCGAGGGTTGCCCGCCAACTATTGGACCGTTGGTCTGGCTGGTGCTCCCACTTCAACAGATGCGCGAGCAAGGTCGCCAGCCGACTCAGGACTTCCCGCTTATCACGTCTGGCCATAGCCGCAAGAAACTCACTGAGGTGTTCGTGATCCAACTCGTCATAGCGGCGCTCCGCTACGAGGCCAGCCATCGCCTCAAGCCAGGCGGTCTCGTCTTCGTGATACAGTTCCGACCAGGGTGTTTGGACGTGGTGACCGTCCATGCGAATATCCTCCGTTGGGCCTCTGAAGGAGCCTCAGCCGCTCTCGCCCGATGCGGCCGCGGTCACGTGCACAGAAGGAACCGCCGCGTCCCCTTGGTTAGGCAGCTCCCCCCAGCACAGTCACCGCAATAACCTCCACTGCCTACCCCTCAGCTCAGCGTGCCCGCAGCCCCTCCCACACGACGTCCACCATTGCTTTGAGCTCGCGATCTCGGTGCGCAAGGCTCCCGGGCGAGAACACGCTCCCCAGGCCCCAGTCATGCGCCAGGCTCACCAGGAGCCGAGCCGTTATCGCCTCGGACAGCATCACGATCTCTTGCCGACACGCGAGGGAGGCGAGCCGCTCCGCGAGGCCTTCCTGGAGTAGGGCCGGACCCCTGGGTTGCACGCGCGCGAACGTGGCTGGGTCGAATGAGGGATGCGTCATCACGCGCAAAGCCAGCGGGATGACCTCAGCAAAATACTTCCCGAGGCGCACGACGACCGTGCGCAGATACCTGTGCGCGTCCTCGGGAGGGTCCTTGGGCCCGAGCAACTCCTCGATGTCCGGTCCGCTCGGGTGCATCGCCGCGAAGAACAGGTCGTCTTTGCTCCCAAAGCGCTGATAGAGAACCGCTTCCGAGATGCCCGCGGCTTCCGCGATCGCGCGCATCGTCGCGGTATGTCCCTGCGCGCGGAAGACGTCACGCGCGACATGGAGCACTTCCTCGTCGGAAATCGTCTTGTGACGCCCCATGCGGCCCAGTGTATAGCGAACCGCAGCCGCCTGCCAGACCGCCTCCGCCAAACGCCGAAACGCTCCTTCTCAAAAAACTCGGAACCAACCCTTGATATATAAGCGAGCACTTGCTAATCTATAAGCTCATGTTTCTATCCACGCCGCTGTCGGGTTCGTGGCCGACTCGCCGGTGGTCTTCTCTGGAACGGTCGCGGTCCTTACCACAAGGAGTGTCGAACATGATGCTACGGAATCCCCTCACGTACGGCGCGGTGCTGGCGTGCAGCGTCCTGGCCCTGGCCGGTCTGTCGGCAGCAGCCGACGACAAGGACAAGCCCGCCCTGACAGGCGTCTGGATGCAGAAGGGAGGAGAACTGAAGATCGAGTTTTGCGACAAGGACGTCCTGAAGATCTTCCCCCACGGCGACAATGAAGTGATCATTGTCGTCTGCAACTACACGATCGAAAAGGACAAACGGGTCCAAGCCACGATTACCGAACTCGAAGGCAAGGCGAAGGAGAAGGCAAAAGAGTTTATTCCGGTTGGTCTCGTGTTTAGCTTCACGTGGCAGGTCAAGGACGATGGTGCCACGCTCGGCGATCTGAAGGGGAAGAATGTAGATACCTTAAAAGGGCACCTGGAAGGCAATTACAACCAGAAGAAATAAATCATCTTGGCAGCCCGCGGCCCCTGTGGTTTGTGGGCTGCGCTACCTCTCCGAGTTGGAGCGATGCAAGCCACAACGGCCGAACACTGCAAACCCACCGGGTGTGTGCGCGGATGCCGGGCCGGCTGGAACCCCAGTACGACATCCTCGTGCGGGATGCCAGCGGCTACCAACTCTTCCGCGATTGGACGCGAGGGCCGTCATACTGCACCCAGACCTTGCCGCCACTGATTCTGATCACGGCGACGTTTCCGATTGCTTGACCTCCTGGCTCCCTTCATACACGGCGAGTTCTTCGTGCAGCCGGGCAATCATCTTGCGAATCCCCGCCTTCGTTAGGCCCTTCGCGGGAACGGGATGATCCTGCTGGAGCCGTTCTAACCACCTCTCCAGGTGGCGAAGTTCGTCCTGGGCTTTCTGGTATTCCTGGGCGGTCTCGATCATAGGTTGGATCTCCACAACACCTTTCTGACGTCCATCGGGCTCGCGCGTTCGCGTGAAGAAATCGACCCAGGCCTGCCAATCGGCCTCGTCTTCCGCGGCGAAGAGTTCTTCAGGCTGACGAGTCAAGAGCATGTCTTCCAGTTCCACCGCCTCCAGGCCCCCGCGTTCGACTTGCTGCCCAAAATCGGGCGGCAAGAAGAGGACCGCATCAACATCTTCAGGGTCTTTCTTGGCCGTCACGAAACTCCCATCCAGGAGCAACCGCCGCGCCCCCACTTGTCTGGCTAATTCAACCCATCGGCGTAACCGGGCGATCAATCGCCTGCGTCACCGGCTTCTTCCGCCAAAACGAAAGATGGCCTCGGCTTCGCCACAAACGTAGACGCCTTCGGGCAAGTAACCATCGGATCGAAACGGTGGAATCACAGCACGCACCGCACCGAAGCTCTGGCGCTTGGACTAGAGCAGTTGGCGAAACTCGTCGATCGTTAGGCCAGCACCCTGTACGATCCCGCCCATGGTGATGGCGTTGACCGGGTTGTGCCGTGGGATGAGCACTTTGTGCGTCCCGTCCGTCATGATAAGATGCTTCCCCTGGCGCAAAATCCGAAAGCCGGCCTTTTGCAAAGCCCGAACGGCATCGAGGTGGTTCACTCCGGGCAGCCTCGGCATGGTTAGATCGCCACCTCGATCTCGCGAACTTCGCCGCCTTCGTTTGGCTCGATCTCGGCCTCGAGGTACTCGCGGATGGCCACCGCGATGTTCGTCAAGGCTTCCTCCTCGGTCGCCCCTTGGGACCAGCACCCCGGCAGGCTCGGCACGCAGACGGCGACCCCTTCGTCGGACGGATACAGCGCGATCTTGAATTTCATGGTTTCCTCCTCTGCCATTCTACGGGAGGTGCGTCCGATGCGCTCCGCCGCCGCCCCCGTGGCTTCGGGGCATCACGATCGCTCGGATACCGCCGAACGACCCGAGCCCAATTTCAGCAGCCGGTTCACGCGGGAGAAGGCGCTGAACCACCAAGGAACTCAATAGCATGGCCCCTCTTCTGGAGCGCCCGGTTCGGCGCGACTATCTACGATGTTCCCTTTTTCGATCTTTTTCGGTCTTGCTTGCATGGTAGAAGCCCTCGTCAGCGGAATCCTCTAGGATTCTACCAGACCCTGGCTCGTTTCCTCAATTAGCAAGACAAGACCGCGAGAACAAAAAGAGACACCCAACTTTTCCTCGTAGGCAAGTGCCCTTGGAAAAGTTGAATGTCCCCTGGGATTACGAAATG
>JBGQLF010000333.1:0-8711 GCA_041499985.1 Gemmataceae bacterium | reverse complement strand
TCCCCGCCACAATCCTGTTACCCAGAACACAGCCGATCTGAACCATGCCTAATTATCAAATGCACTCGCACCTGCGTTGACCGGGCAGCCAACCCATAAAACAAGTCCAGCTTACAGCCTGGCTTTGGTCAGCTCTTCCTGCAAGGCACGCAAGCTCCCGTGCTGTTCCCGCAACCGGCCCACATAGCGCCGCCAGGCTTCGCTCTCCCCCAACTGCTTGTATAGTGCCTGGACCTTCTTCAGATACGGACACGCTTGTTGGTAACCCCCGCGGTGACGCTCCGCAATGTGGCTCTCGGCCTGCTTGCGATAGATCTCCAGGGCTTCCCGCGGCCGAGTCTTTTCGGCGGCCTTGGCGACTTCCAGCTTCATACTGGAGCCATAGCCGTAGCCGCGTTCGGTCTTCACCGCCTTCAGCGCCTGGTCAAGGTCACCCTCATCGAGATAAATCTGGATCAAGACGTAGGAGGTATGCGACTCTTTTTTCAGGAAAGCGTGCAGTTTCGGGCGGAGGGTTTCCCAGCGCCGGAGCTTCTTGGCGAGCTTGCGCAGCTCTTGATAGCCCGACAGGCTCGGGTGCAAGCAAAAGAGCTTTTCGCTCAGTTCCAGAACAGCTTCTGTGTCCTGCCGGCCCGCGGCGCGTTTTTTCAGCCACTCCAGAAGCCTGCTGTCTTTGCTCTTCTGAGAGCGCTCCTGCACCAGGCGCTCGGCCGTGTCGCCCAAACGGTGGGCCACGAAGAGGTCGGCCAGCTGGGTCAAGTCGTAATCGCTGGCCGGCTTGGTTTCCTCCAGAGCTTCTTCCTGCCGCCCCAGTTGGAGCAGGCGCGCCACCAGGTCGCGCTTGCGTCCGGTCTCGCGGCAGACGCGCAAAAACGTCTCGTCGTCCAGGGTATCGGCTTCCAGGTCCAGCAAGAAACCGCCATACTCTTCCCGACTCCAATTCCCGCCGCGGGGCATCGCCTCACGCACCCAGCCCGCCAGCAGGCGTCGTTCTTCCGGCGTGGCTACCTCCGCCAGGTCCGGCACCTCGTCGCTCATACCGCTGCCGCCCTGCTCGATGTCAAAGCAATAGACCTCAAACAAGGTCCGCAAGATCGGCTGGCGCTGCTCGGGGTCGTCCTTGGCCGCCTTCAAGCACTTGCTCAGTCCCTTGACGCAGGCATGCACCACCGTGTGCAGGTCCCCTTCTTCATCATCAACCATGGAGTAGTTGGCGATCACGGCTGAGCAAATGCCCTCATAGACCGCCGCGGCGCTACCGAGGTCTTGCTGCTTGAGAAAACCACCCCCGATCTCTTGCAAGGCCAGTAACTCATCCGCGATGCCGCTGACGGCGCCCCATTCATGGCCGCCACGGTGAAAAATGGCCTCGGCCTGACGGCGATACGCCTTGGGGCTGACCGGCGTGTCGCGCTTGCTGGTGCCGGGGAGGGGCGTTTCCAGGAGCAGTTCCAGGTCGGGCTGCTGCCGCAGCATCAGCTTGATGAGCGCGATCAAGTCCTCTTTGCTGCGTCGCTTCAGAGCCGGTTCCAGCTCTTCGAGTTCCGTAAACGTTTCGGGTTGGTGGCACCAGGTCAAGAGTAGGGCGGCGACATGTTTGCAATGCCCGCCACCGCCGACGGGACAGGAACACTCGGCCTCGGCAAGGCCCTTGGCAGCAAACGTCGCTTCCACCCGATAGGCCTCAGCGCGGGAGCCTTGACAGCGTGCTTTGAGAGTTCGGCCTTGCCGCCGGGCGTTGAAGATGGTGCCATCGCGAACATAGCGCTCGCCCAAGGTGAAGCTGCGTTCGCCGACGTGATTGCGGATGGCCTTCTCGGTGACTTTGGGGATGGTGCTCAAGGACGAATCCTCGCGGGGGCCAACGCTTCGCCCCGTTGTTTACCTTCTGGCCCCGCAGCAGTGCTTGAACCTCTTGCCGCTGCCACAGGGACAGGGATCATTCCGGCCGATACGCGGTGCCGGGCGCGCGGAGGCCGGTGCACGGCCCGGACTCTTTGCACTCCCCGGCTCCGCGTAGACAACGTGGTCCGCGGCGCCGCTGGCGAGGCAGGCACGAATGATGGTGGTGGTCACTTCGGTGGCCTCTTGCGGCAAGAGATGGTTGAAGTCTGCCTTTTGCATCTTGCCGAGCATTCGTTGCAGCCAGGTACCTTGATCTGCCTTGGGCGGCATCCCGACCGGCAGAGGCGCGCCGGTCGTCATGGTAATGTTCTCCGGCGACATGATCCGGAAGGCCATGACCAATCCGGGCTTGGCCGTGCGGCTGAAGCCGACATCCACGATGAACTGCGTATCGCCCCGAAGCAGGTCGTGCACGGTAACGCCAACTCCCCGCTCGACCGCCTCGACCCGGAACAGCGAATGGCGGGCCTGCTGCATCGCCTTCAGAAGGACCATCTCTTCCGACTCGGGCGCGGGAGGCACTTCCGCCAGATACTGCTCGACCGCGTTGCGTCCCTTCCGCCGGATGTCATAAATGCAGTAGTCCATCAGGACGGCTATCTGGTCCTCCGTATCCAGGACGAGGACGTTGCGCCGGAGCATCCCCAGCTTCTTGCCGCCTTCGTTGAGGACGTCCTGCTTCAGGCGCTCCACGAGTTTGTGGTTCAGGTTGCGCCCAGCGACGCGGAGGTGCTGGTAGCGCGGCAGCAGCTCGGCGTGCGCACGGGGCCTGCCAAAAGACACAAGGTTCCTGAAGAATCTGACAAGTCTCCACATAGAGAAAGTTGTAGCGAGGCTTCAAGGTAATCGCAACCTTCTTCGACCGAAGGCGCCTGGAAGGCCTGCCCGTCCAAGGGTCCACGACGGCGGTAGCGGGCCAATGGCAGCAACTCGCTCATGCCAGCCTGCCGAAGAGGTTGACGCCGGCGCGGAGCTGGTTGGGAATGATTGGCCGCTTGAGCCAGTGGCTGCCGGAGTCGAAGACGCTGGTCAGAAAGCTGGCCCGTACCCACTTGTAGCGCTCCACGACTTGGCCTTCCTCCTCGACCTTGATGTACAGCCCCTCCATCCGGTCGGACGAGTCGGTTTCCTTCCAGATTTGCTCGGCTTCCAGGCCCCGGGCCGCGACCGCTGCCGTCAGCTGGTCGCGCCAGGCTGGGCCCTTGTACAAGGCGGGCCCAACCAGCTGGAGAAGTTCGTCCAGCTTCCCAACCGGGCCGGTGCGCAGAACTGGCACGGAGACGACCGGCGTGTCCTGGAGCAAAGCGTGGCGGCGCTCGGTCGACAGAAAGGCACCGGTTTCGGAGTCGAGGATGTCGAATTCCAGGAAGTAGTGCGGCAGCGCGTCGTAGAAGAGGGTGTGCTTGGCATAGAGCCATTCGCCGTACAGGACGTATCGGCTGCCCAGCGCCTGCCACAGGACGTCCGCGTGGGCGTGTGCCCATTGCTTGAAGAAGGTGAAATGCTTCTCGCGGACACCGCCGGTGAGGAAATGACCGCGGCTTTGCAACCCGAGCTTGCCGTCGGCACCGAAGGATAGACCGGCATTGGCCCCGTCCAGCTTCTCCTCGACCGCCAGGAACCGGCCTGCCAGCGCCGCGAAGGGGACGCTCTGGGTGTCCTCGTCGCCCGGCTGGAGGCGCGAGCCTTCGAGGTGGGGAGTGCGCGGGTACTTGTGTAGCGTCCGCATGGTGGTCACACCCGAGCGACTGCGATCCTACCCGAGCAAGTCCCGGCCGAGGGATCCACGAAGCTGACACGAATCGGCCTCAGGACAGCGTTCTCCCAGCGTGAAGCTGCGTTCACCGAAGTGACGGGGGATGGTATGCATAGACGAATCCTCGTGGAGGCCCGCGCTTGCCCCGTCGGCTATTTTCGGTGTCGCCAGCCAGGATTCCTCTTTCAGTACAGCTCGAACACGTGCTCGCCGCCGTGGGCCGGATTACCGATCAGGCGATGGCTGCGGAGATCGATCACCAAGTCGAGATTCTCGAGCGGCAATTGGCCGATGAGTACCGGCGAATCATCGGGAACTTCCAGGACATCCGTCGTGCAGAAGCGGTCCTGGATGGTCAGCCGTACGGCCGCATAGAGATCCGCTTTCCCCCGGCCCAGGCTACTCGTAACCCGCTTCTCTCCCACCTTGATTAACCCCAAAGCACGGATCATCCGCGTCGGGAGCGACAACAGGGTAGCTCCCATGTCTACCAACGCGTTGGGGACTTTGATCCGGCGAACTCGGTCGGCGGGGATTGAGCCCTGGTCGACATTCCAAAGATCGCCACTATTTTCGAAGATGGCTTCGGTGAGGACTCGGCCCACTGAATTGGTCTCCATGCATCTCCCTCCTACCTGCTGGCCCAGTTGCTTCCAGGAAAACCGCAGGGTGTTGATCACCCGGATCCAGCCACCATTATAGGGCCACAACCGGATTGATCACGTGTGCTGGTCTGGCAACAGCCGAGCATCGGGATGGCAGCAGCCCGTGAGGGCGTCCAGGGTATCCAGCACCGCGTCCTCATCAGTCTCGCGATGGTCAGCGCGCGTCCGAAGCTCAAGCAGAAGCTGCTCGAGAAACTCATAAATCTTCGCCTTCGTGTATCCCTCCGTGGACAATTCCAGAACCAGCGCGCGCAAGGCGCGACCAGGCTCAGGAGTTTGGAGCATGCTGGCCAAACGCTCCTGCGGAGTCATGGCATCACCTCCAGAGCACGGTCTTTTCCACCCAATCCGACCTTGCCGCCGTTTACCCAACATTCGTATACTATAGCTTTCTTCGCCACGGCGATTTCAGGAGCACCGGCAGCCTGTTATGGACAACAGCACTATCATCATCCGCGGCGCCCGCGAGCACAACCTCCGCAACGTCGATCTCGACCTGCCGCGCAATCGGCTCATCGTCTTCACCGGCGTCAGCGGCTCCGGCAAAAGCTCGCTCGCCTTCGACACCCTGTATGCCGAGGGCCAGCGCCGCTACGTCGAATCGCTGTCGAGCTACGCCCGGCAGTTCCTCGGCCAGCTGCAAAAGCCCGAGGTCGATTACCTGGCCGGCCTGTCGCCGGCGATCAGCATTCAGCAGAAGACCGCCGGACGCAATCCGCGCTCAACCGTTGGCACCATCACCGAGATCTACGACTACCTGCGCGTACTCTACGCCCGCATTGGCCAGGGTCACTGTCCGGAATGTGGCCGGCCCATCACCGCTCAGAGCCGTGAACAGATCCTCGCCCGCATCCTCGCTTTGCCGGAAGGCACACGTTTCCTCGTCCTGGCTCCCGTGGTCCGCGGGCAAAAGGGTGAATACAAGGACCTGTTCGAAGACATGCTCAAGCGCGGCTTCGTCCGGGCGCGTGTCGATGGCCAGGTCGTGCGCTTGACCGACGACCTGAAACTCGATCGCCGGATCAAGCACAACATCGAGATCGTCATCGACCGGCTCAAGAACGACACCAAGGTCCGCGCCCGCTTGGCGGAGGCGGTGGAGCAAGCCCTGGCCCTGGGCGAGGGATCGCTCATCGTCGCCGTGGAGCCGGAACAGGAAGCCGCGGGCGAAGATCTCCTCCTGTCGGCTCACTACGCGTGCACGGCTTGCGACCGCAGCTACGAGCCGCCCAGCCCGCAGCTGTTCAGCTTCAACAGTCCGCACGGCATGTGCCCGGACTGCGACGGCCTGGGCACGCGCTACACCTTCGATCCGGACCTGCTCATTCCCGATCCGGCGCTGAGCTTTTACGACGGGGCCATTCCGCTCGTCGGCCGGATGCGTGGCATGGGGCGGTGGCGCCGCCACACTTACGAGGGCGTGGCCCAGACGCTCGGCATCAACTTGAAGACGCCGTGGCGCGATCTGCCGCCGGAGCACCAGACCCTGCTGCTGCACGGCGCCGGCGAACAGCACATCACCTACGAATGGAAGCAACGCGGCGGCGTCTGGAAACACGGCGGCAAATGGGAAGGCATCGTGCCGCAACTACTGAGCAGCTTCAAGAAGGCGGCCTCGGGACCACGCCGCTTGCAACTGGAGAAGTACATGCGCGTGGTGCGCTGCCCGAGCTGCCAGGGACAGCGCCTCAATGCCCAGGCGCGGGCGGTGCGCGTCGGTGGCAAGACGCTGATCGACGTCTGTGCCATGCCGGTCGGTGATCTGGACGCCTGGTTCGAGCCGGAGCAGGGACCACTGGAACGATCCCTGGAGCCGATCCAGCGCGCCATCGGCGGCGAAGTACTCAAGGAAATCCGTGGCCGGCTCGGCTTTCTGCTCAACGTCGGCCTGCACTATTTGACGCTCGACCGCAGTGCCCCGACGCTGTCCGGCGGCGAGGCCCAGCGCATCCGCCTGGCCGGGCAAATCGGCTGTGGCTTAGTCGGCGTGCTCTACATCCTCGATGAGCCGAGCATCGGTCTGCATCCGCGCGACAACGAGCGTTTGCTGCGCAGCCTTGAACGGCTTCGCGATATGGGCAACACCGTGGTCGTCGTCGAACATGACGAAGACACGATGCGGGCGGCGGACCATCTCGTGGACTTCGGCCCCGGTCCTGGGGTGCGCGGCGGACAGGTGGTAGCCGCCGGTTCGTTCGCTGAAGTTGTCGCCAATCCCAACAGCCTCACGGGGCAATACCTGGCCGGCACCAAGCAGATTGCCGTCCCCGCCACGCGCCGGCCGGGCACGGCGAAACGGTTGCAAATCCTCGGCGCCCGCCACAATAACCTGAAGAGCATCGACGTCGACGTCCCCCTCGGCTTGTTCGTCGGCGTCACGGGCGTGAGCGGTTCGGGCAAGAGTTCGCTCATCAACGATATTCTGAAGGAGGGCCTGCTCCAGCGCTACGGCTTCCGGGCCAAGCAAGGGGAGCCTGACGAGGCCTCGGAGAACGGCAACGGCAAAGCGCACACCGTTGGGGCTCATGACCGTCTTGTCGGGGCTGAGCAGATCGACAAGGTTATTGACATCGACCAATCGCCCATCGGCCGCACGCCGCGCTCGAATCCGGCAACCTACATCAAGGTATTCGATGAGATCCGGGCGCTGTTCGCCCAATTGCCGGAAGCGAAGATCCGCGGCTACACGCCGGGGCGGTTCAGCTTCAACAAACCGGGCGGCCGCTGCGAGGCGTGCGAGGGCAACGGCTCCAATCGCTTGGAGATGGACTTCCTCGCCGACGTCTGGGTGACCTGCCCAGTGTGTGAAGGCCGCCGCTTCAACCGCGAGACGTTGCAAGTTCGCTACAAGGGCAAGAGCATTCGCGACGTCCTGGAGATGGATGTGCAGGAAGCGCTCGAGCATTTCACCAATGTGCCCCGCCTCCGCGCCATGCTCCAGACGCTGCACGATGTCGGCCTCGATTACGTCAAGCTCGGCCAGGCTTCTCCGACCTTATCGGGCGGCGAGGCCCAGCGGATCAAGCTGGCCCGTGAACTGTGCCGGCGCAGCACCGGGCAAACGCTGTATATCCTCGATGAACCGACCACGGGTTTGCACTTTGACGATATTCAGAAGCTGCTCCAGGTGCTGCACGGGTTCGTGGACGCCGGCAACACCGTCGTGGTCATCGAGCACAACCTGGATGTGATCAAGACGGCCGACTGGGTGATCGACCTGGGTCCCGACGGCGGGGTCGGCGGCGGCGAAGTGGTGGCCACGGGGACGCCGGAGGAGATTGCGCAGTGTGAGCGGTCGTATACCGGGCAGGCGCTGAAGAAAGTACTGAGTACCGAGTACCGAGTACCGAGTGGCTCCGAGAAAGCCGGCGCCGAACCGGGAGGGAAACGCCAGCGCTCCGCCCCACTCAGTGCTCCGCAGACCGCACTCAGCACCATTACCGTACAAGGCGCCCAGCAGCATAACTTGAAAAACATCAACGTCAGCCTGCCGCGCGAGCGCATGACCGTCTGTTGCGGCCCGAGCGGCTCGGGCAAGAGTTCGCTGGCGCTGGACACGATCTATGCCGAGGGCCAGCGCCGCTACATCGAATCGCTCTCGGCGTATGCCCGGCAGTTCCTCGGGCAGATGCAAAAGCCCAAGGTCGAGCATGTCAGCGGCCTGTCGCCGGCCATCAGTATCGAACAGAAAACGACGAGCAAAAGTCCTCGTTCCACGGTCGGCACCGTGACCGAGGTCTATGATTACCTGCGGATCCTCTACGCCCGCCTGGGCCAGCCACACTGCCCGGCCTGCGGGATTCCCATCGGCACGCAGACCGCCGACGAGATCATCGAGAAGATCCTGGCATTGCCAGAAGGCACCAAGTTGTACCTGATGGCTCCGCTCGAACGCCGTGGTCAGGAAAAGTACGAGGCCCTCTGGGAGGAGATTCGCCGCAGCGGCTTTGTGCGCATGCGTGTCGATGGCCAATCGTACAACGTCGAAGAGCCGCCGACGATCGACCATCGACGCAAGCACCTCGTCGAGGTGGTCGTTGATCGGGTGGTGGTGCGTTCCAGCCAGCGCAGCCGAATCGCCGACGCCGTCGAAGCCGGCCTGGATCTGGGCCGGGGCGTGCTGCACGTCGCCCATGTGGACGATGGCCGGGACGAGCCCAGTTGGAAAGTCGAGCGCTATAGCCAACACTTCGCCTGCGACCGTTGTGGCCGGAGCTTCGAGCCGCTCAACCCGCATCACTTTTCCTTCAACAGTCCGCTCGGCTGGTGCCCGACCTGCGAAGGCCTCGGCGTGCAGAAAGGAGCCAGTCCCGCCCTGCTGATCCGCGATCCCGGGTTGTCGCTGCGTGCCGGGGCCCTGGCCGCCTGGCCGCCGTTGACCGAGG
>JBGQLF010000332.1:0-8717 GCA_041499985.1 Gemmataceae bacterium | reverse complement strand
TGGCTTGCAGCAACTGGTGTGCCTGTTCGACGAGGCGAGCCGCTTCGTCGTCATGGCTTTGAGTCTGCTCGATCCGAGCCAGCAGCATGAGGTCGTCAGCCGATTGCCCTCTGGCTTCCGGGCCTTCTTCGATCGCGCGGCGGCGTTCCAGCAGGCGACGCGCTTGGTCAAGGTTCCCTTGCTCGGTCGCGAGGCTGGCCTGTTGGTAGAGGGAAACCGACACGCCTTCCTTTTCTCCGGCCTGCTCGAACAGGGCGGCACTTTCGCTCAGGACTTGCGCGGCCGCCTCCCACCGGCCTTTGAGGGTGAGCAGGATGCCCCAGCGGTGCAGCCCATTGGCTAGGGCCACATCGTCCTGTGCTGTCGGCGAAGTGCGGCGCAGTTCGATGATCCGCTCGAGCCAACGCTCGCCTTCCTCCCACAGGCCGCGCTGCTCGAGGTACGGCCCAAGGGCATCGACCAAGGCCGCCAATGCCCGGTCCAGCGTTCCGGCCCCGTCGCGGGCCGGCCAGACGGCTTCGAGTAGCCAGAGGACGTGATCGGCGCAGCGATCAACCGCGGAGAAGTTATCCGAATTGGCGGACAGATAATCGGCGTAGAAAAAGAGCAAGCCGCTGTCCACGAGCGCCTGGGGGCGAAGGGCCCCCGCAGGTCCGGAGCTAACCTGGTCGAGCAGTGCTTGGGGAAAGTTGAAGACGCCCGCTTCCTGATCGAAATCGAGGAAGGCGCTGCGTTCGAGCTGCTCGAGTCCTTCGTCCATCCATCCCACGACTTCGTCCCTGTCCTCGACCTCTTCGTCCGCCGGGCTGTCGGTCCCTCCCGGGGCTGTCGTTCGACAAACGACCTGCATCGCTTCGGGCATGAACCGTGCTGCCGGGAAGAACCGTAGGTAAGGAAGTAGCCGCCGACCTTCCTCTCCCAGCAGGCCAAGGCCGGCGGCCAGCAGGCGCTGGCGCCGCTTTTCCAGCTTGCTTCCCAGCCGGTCGAGTTGGGCATCGAGAGCTGCGAGGCCCTTCTGGGCCATGCCGACGGCCCACTCGATCATCTGGGGATGTCCGCCGACCTGGTGGGTGACCCGGGCACAGGGGCCAGACAATCGCCCCCCGAACTCTTGGGGGAGAACTTGAAGGTCCCGGATGCCCTTGGCCAGTGCCAGGCGATAAGCGTAGTGGGCGCCGCTCCGGGCATCGAGCCCGCCCGTGAGCGGCAGGGACCGCACGTCCGCTAACGACTCAATCGCTTCGATCCGGGTTTGTGCGGTGAGCAAGACTCGAGAGCCGTTGCGAGGCATCTGGCCCACAAAACGGGCCAGCGCTTCGTGTTCGCTCTCGGGGAGGGCATCTAGGTGATCGAAGACGATCAGCCCGGGGCGGGCCGTTAGGTGCTGGATGAGGTCCGCGACGGGGTCCGTGGTGTCTGGCCCGCGCACCAGGCGGCACAGCGCCCGCTCGATCAGTCCGGCTGCCGAAGCCAGCCTCAGCTCCCGGACATCCACCCAGGCCACGCCCCCGGCGGAGTAGCGCCAGGCGTTCCGGCGCGCCACCTCGAGAGCTAGCCGGGACTTGCCGAGCCCGCCCAGGCCCCAGATACCGAACCCGCATTGTCCCGGGTCCACGAGGCTGCCAGTGATCTTGAGGAACTCAGAGGCCCGCCCGCAGAAGAAACCGCTTCCGGGGAGGAAACAGTGCCTCGGCATGCCGTCCTCTACCACCCCCGGCCGCACCCCCGGCCGCAAGTCCGCCGTCAGCCGCAGGTGTCGATTCCCACACAGCTCCACGTCCGATGCGCCGGGCAGTCCCTTCTCGGACAGGTCGTTAGCAGCCCGCCGGCAGGCATCGCCGACCGACAGATCCTGGGCGACGAGGGCGTAAAAACTGGGAGCGAAGACGACAGCACTCTGGTCTTCCACGGCTTGACCGTGGCCTATGGCGACGGGGAGCTCCCCCTCTTGCGTCAACTGATGGCACAACGACAGTACGCGCTTTGTGGCCGACCAGCAAGCGTTGAGGAACACCAGCTGAATCGAGGAGTGCCGGAGAACTCGGCGCAAGTGAGCAGCGGAGATCCGTTCACCTGAGCCATCTTCCTTCTCGAACCAGATGCTGTCCTCCTCGCCATGGCCCAGGAAATGGAGCACCCTCGGCTGCCGCACGCGCAGCGCCTGGGGCGACAGCTCCTGTTGCAGCTGCACCAGGGTTGGCGGGAAGACGCGGCGGACACGGATCGGCACCTGCAAACGGCGCACCTCCTTCTCGAAGCGAACCATTTCTTCGGCCAGGTTGAGCGCCGGCGGCACATCCACCGGGGCCGAATAGACTACGAGCACCTCGAGATAGTCGACCGCCTCGCCATGGGGGTGCATCACGTTCTCCGGGAAAACTTCCTGAGCATGACCCACTCCGGGTGGTATTGCGAAGCGCGGGGAAAGCGCTCGGAGACGAACCGGTTGTCTGCCATCATGAGGATTTCCCCTGCTGACAATCACGGGGTTGCTGCCAAACAAGTGATTCGACGGCAATAGGCGTATCGTAACAGACCTTGCGTAGGCCGCTCAAGAAAGTCCGAGAAGATCCTCGGGTTGCAATCCCAAGCCGGCTGGACCGCGGCGCCAGGAAGTATCCGGAAGAAACGGCGGGACGTTGTCGCCGTCATCGCACGGGCCTCTTGCAGGCATGGTCCTTCCCCGGCAGGGAAAAAGCCAGCAATGGCTTTCGGCGATAGGCTGGTTTTGGCCTCTCGATCCGATAGAATGCATCCCCAGTTCCAGAGTCGGCCCTGAAGCCCATCGCGCTGAGGAGAACCAACGCATGTGTCGCATCTTCCCTCTCCTGACGGTTGCCCTGGCGATCGTCCTGCTTTCTGCCGCACCAACAACGGCTGAACCGCCCGGGCTGAAGACCCTGCCGATCGGTGCCGCCGCCCCGGACTTCAGCCTGCCGGGCGTGGACGGTCGGGATTACAGCCTGAAGGACTTCGCCGGCGCCCGCATCCTGGTTGTCCTGTTCACCTGCAACCACTGCCCGACCGCCCAGGCTTATGAAGACCGGATCCTGAAGTTACAGGCCGACTACAAGGACCAGGGCGTCGCCCTCGTAACCATCTCGCCCAACGACCCTTTGGCCGTGCGCCTCGACGAGCTGGGGTACACGGACCTGAGCGACTCGTTCGAGGAGATGAAGCTTCGGGCCAAGGCCAGGGACTACCGCTTTCCTTACCTGTACGACGGCGAGACGCAAAAGACGTCGCTTGCCTACGGCGTCCTGGCCACGCCGCACGTGTTCATTTTCGACCGCCAGCGCAAACTCTGCTACAACGGCCGGATCGACGACGCGGACGTCAAGCCGGTCAAGTCCCACGACGCTCGCAACGCCATCGACGCCCTGCTCGTCGGCAAGCCGGTCGCCGTGGCAACGACGCGCGTGTTTGGCTGCTCGACCAAGTGGTCGGACAAGCGCGAGGACGCCCAGCGCTCGCTGGCACGCTGGGACCAGGAGCCGATCAAGCTGGAGGAGATCGATGACGCCGGCGTGACCAAGCTGGTCCGGAACGACACCCAGAAGCTGCTCGTCGTCAACGTCTGGGCGACGTGGTGCGGCCCCTGCGTGGCGGAACTGCCGGAGTTCGTCACGATGAACCGGATGTACCGCCGCCGCAACTTCCAGCTGGTGACGCTCAGCCTGGACGACCCGGACAAGAAGGACGTGGCCCTGAAGGTGCTTCAGGAGAAGAAGGCGGCCGTGACGAACTACGTGGTGCGCACGAAGGATCGAGATAAGTTCGCAGAGATCCTCGACAAGGAGTGGCCCGGCCCGATCCCGTACACCTTGGTGATCGCACCGGGCGGCAAGATCCTCTACCGCAAGAGCACCAGCATCGACCCACTGGAGGTGAAGCGGGCGATTGTCGGTTATCTCGGAAGGACCTATTGAGGGGTGGGTCAAAGCCTGCGGCCCGCTCTCAGCCGCTGGCAGCCAGGCGGCCGCGCTCTTCGCGCTGCAACCACTTTTGCAGCTTGATTAGCTCCTTCGGCCAACCGCCTCCCAGGCGGCGCCGACCAAAGACATCGTAGAGTAGATCGAGCGTCTCCAAGAGGTGGCGCAACTGGGTCACGCGCTCTTCCAGGCGCGGGCGCTCGTCCTCCTCTTCGGGCGGCGGCAACTTCGCTCCACTAATCGCAAGGGTTTCGGCCTGGAGGGTCAAATCGTACTGCTGATCGTGCCGGACCAGGGTCAGGCCAGCCTTGCGCGGCAGCTTGCCGGCCTGGATCGCCCGACGTGCTTCCGGAAGGCGCACTGGACTGTCGCTGGCGATGCTCTCCCGTCCGGTCTGGCCGCGCGGGCACTCCAGCACCAGGGAACGCGCCAGCAGAACTGTGACGTCCGACTTATCGGCCAATGAGAGCGTGTCGGATTCGGCGTCGAGCACGTACCAGAGCCAGAGCAGAAACTCATTCCCGAGGAAATCACGGCTGGCTTCGTCCATCAGCCAGGCAACTTCCTTGACGGCGGCTCCCGGGACGAAGTGGGCCGGTGCGGCATCGTCCACGCCACGAGTCTGCTCGCGCAGCTCGGCCTGGAGGAAGGCCTGGCGACCGGCGCTGAGCAGATCCAGGCCGCGCTCGAACGTCTCGTGGAAGAGCGTGCGAATCCGATCGACGACGGTCGTAGAAGTGGTGCCAACGAGCAGTTCGTTCGACTGCCGATCCCATAGGAGCGGGAACACTTTCCGGCGTAGGTACCTGCCATCGCGGGCTTCGTTTTCCAATCGCTCCCGGGCCGCGGCGCGCGCTTCGCGCTTCTGCCGGGCACTGGGCAGGCCGCTGGGGTTCTGTGCTGCCCTGGCTTCCAGCTCCAGTTGCGTGTACGCGCGGAGAAGATCGGGCGGGAGCTTTTGGCTATCGACGCGCAAGGCGAAATGCAGCGTATCGTGGAGGATGTTCTTGGCGAGGTCGAAGCGTATGTCGAAGAGATGGTCGCCCGCGGTCCAGCCGACTTCAACGCCATCCGCCGCCACGCGGCGTTGCCGGCCAAAGGCCTGCTTGGCCAGGCGCTCCAGCTGATCCGGGCCGAACTGCCGGGGAGAAGGGCCGGCGACCCGGTAGCGGGCACAGGTGACCCGTCCGGTGAAAAAACCCATGGATCGCCCTCCGTGGCGGAAAAAACAGAACCCGGGGCCGCGGTGACAGTTCCCAACCGCCGCGACCCCGGGTTCTGGGTAGGCCCAGATACTCAGCCATTGGGCCAGGCGTAGTTGGGGGCAACTTCCGCTTCGTCTGCCTCGACTTCCTTCCGGCTCATCTCATCATGAATGATGTGATGCCAAGACGGCTCACGCTGGCTGCGGGGGACGTAGTTTTCACGTGCCCAACGCCGCAGCCGCAATTCCTCGATTAAATCCAACTCCGCCAATACGCTGCTTGTCATGGACCATTCCTCGTGCACGAAGAACACAACCCAACCGGAGACAGGACTTAGGAAGTATATCGGCCAATGGCGTAACTGCAAGTAGGTTTTTGGCTTTCGGGACGTGATTTCCCCCGCGTCCGCGCCATAGCCCGCAGATTTTCGCTTGGCGCCAAAAATTCCTCCCGTACACCGAATTCCCACGGTTCCCAGACCTTCGTTGGCCGACGGTTCGACCGTACCCGTAGCTCCCTCAAGTTCTCAAGCCGCCTTGGGAACCGCCGGGGTGGCAACGTTGGGGGCAACGGTTTGCTGCCTGCGGCGCAGCTGCCAGACTCTGACAACTCCCGCACTGACGAGCGCGGCCCCCTGGATCGGCCAAAAGAAGGGCACCATGTGCTTCATCCACGGGCCGTACCACCACATCAAAGTTGCGAGCACGGCACCCCAACCACTGAGCACGGCAAAAAGCGCGCGTGCGGGACCCGAGTAGCGCAAGCACAAGGCCAGGACGTAATAGCCCGGAGCCAGCAGCGGCACAAACCAGCGCACTGAGCAGCATAAGCCCGATGAATTGGTCGAGGTCAGGGCATACGCCAACCAGGTGCCGGCGGACCAGCATCCCGCGAAGAGGAGCTCCGGCCGTGCCTGCGGATGCCGTCTCAAGAGGAGAAACAAGCCGGGGAGCGCGAGGAAGAGCGGCATGTTGTGACCTAGGAATCCCCGTTTGCCGGCGAGCAGCCCGCCGGCGTAAAGCAAAAAATGGCTGATACTTGGGTGCTGCCAGCTGCCGGTCAGGCTCTCCGCTGTGAAGGGGCAGCCGGGCCACTGGAAGTAGTCCGGCACAGCGTTGGCCGGTTTCCAGGTTCCACCAGTGGAGAAGTTCACGGCGTGATGGAGCGCCACCCACGGCAGGGCGGCGAGCACGAACCGGGCCCCCGCGCGGACATGGCGACCACGGTAGAGCACAACCCCGAGCGTACACAGGAGCAACAACGGTCCGGCCGCCAGATCGATGCTGTACCCCAACCCAGCCAGACTGCCCAGAGCAAACAGGCTCCGGCTTGGGGTACGACCTTCCGTCGTCGGAGTGGCGAGGGTGGCCAGCTTCAACACCAGAGCTGCTGCGACCGCAAGAAGAAGGATATGGTTGTTCGCGTGGCGGCTATACGGCAGAGCCACCGTGGCCAGGGCGAAACTCCCCGTAAGCGCGAGGCGAAGCGGCTGAGAGAGTCCCAGCAAAAGGCCGAGCCGGAAAACACACCAGACCGCCACGACATAGGCCAACCCGGAAGTGGCGACGGTCATGGCATAACAGAAGCCGGCTGGATCCTGGCGTGCGGTCCGCCCCGAACATGCCTGAAGGCCCTGGTAGAGGACCGCCATCAGCAATGCGGGGACGGGTGATTTGTCCGAGTAGAAGTGACCCTGGACAAACAGCTTGTCCAGGGTGCCGTGCTCGAGCAGGGCGGGTTCGTCCGCTGGGTAAGGGCTGCCCGCGGCGGCTTCACCCTGGAGAGGCACCCGGACAAAGATGGAGTCTTCAATCGCCAACGTGTGGTAATCGACGAGGCATTCCACCGTGGCCAGGCGGCTGCCGTCATTCCAGGAGCCCGCGTAGGGACGGGCACTGACCAGCGCGACGACGACCGCCAGCGCCAGGACCGCGGCGGCACACAGGGGTTGTTCGCGAGTCGGGGATGGGGATGGAAACTCGGTCATGCGTCCTCCTTGACGCAGCGCAGTTGGGGACAGGAGTCGGTCGTAGCCTAGCGTGGGAGCGCAACCAGGGGAAGGGGAACTGATGTCTTGGTAGCCAAATAAGTCACCGCAAGAGGGAAAGTAGAACGGAATTCATTCCGTTGGCTTTCCCGAACGGAATGAATTCCGTTCTACTTTCCCAAATCCGTGCAGCTATTTAGGATGAAGTATGGTCGTGGACAATCCGCCATCCCTGCGGCAAGCGCTTGAAGATAAGCGTGAACAGCCCGCCGGGATTGTCTTTACTCGTCTGGAGCTGCCAACGACCCCGCACAAAGGCGCTGTCTGGCCCGAGCCGCTCGATTTCCAGCTCACGAAACGTCAACGTCCCCATCTCACTTCCCTCGGCCTGGTAGCGTGTCTGATAGCGCTTGAGGGTCGCTTCCCAGCCAGGCGTCTTGTCCTTACCCGAGAAGAAGCTCAGCTCCGGCGACTGCCAGTAGCCTGTCATGAACGCTTCCAGATCGCCCTTGTTCCAGGCCGCCACCTGGGCATCCAGCACGTCCTGGATGGCGCGCTGGGCCGCACTAGGGTCATCGGACACGGCGCGCTGGCGGAGCAGAACGGCCACGCCAAGCAGCACGGCCAAGCCCACAAGGATGAGCACCAGGCGCAGCCGTAGATTGCGATGCGGACCGTCGGTTATGTCCATGGTCCCCTCTGTCTTCACTACTGTTTAGCCGCGAGCCTCGGGCGAGCGCGAAGTCCGCGCTCGCCCGAGGCTCGCGGCTAAACGATCCGCACCCACTTTCCTCACAGCGTCGGCCCGATGCTCCAGGGAGCGAACTCCTCCTCCCCGACACCGTTGATTTCGCTCTTGGTTTTTTTGCCGCTGGCCACCGCCAGGATCTCCTCGAAGATCTGCCGGCCCACCTCTTCAACCGGCGTCCCTTCGAGGATGACGCCCGCGTTGATGTCCATGTCGGAGAGCATATGGTGATACATCGGCGAATTGGTCGCGATCTTGAGCGACGGCGCCGGCTTGCAGCCGAAAACCGAGCCGCGGCCGGTCGTGAAGACAAGCACGTTGGCCCCGCCGGCGACAATGCCGGTCATGCTGACCGGATCGTAGCCGGGCGTGTCCATGACCACGAAACCCTTGGCCTGCACCGGTTCCGCGTAGCCCACGACGTCAACCAGGGCCGTGCTTCCGCCCTTGGCAATCGCCCCAAGCGACTTCTCGTAAATCGTCGTCAGGCCGCCTTCCTTGTTGCCGGGCGAGGGATTGTTGTTGATCTCGGCTCCGAAAATGCCCGTGTACCACTCCCACCACTTGATGCGCTCGACGAGCTTTTCGCCGACGGCCCGACTAATCGCCCGCCGAGTGAGCAGGTGCTCGGCTCCGTAAATCTCCGGTGTCTCGCCAATGATGCTCGTTCCGCCCTGGGCGACAAGCAGATCGGACGCCACGCCGAGCGCGGGATTGGCCGTGACGCCACTATTGCCATCGGAACCGCCGCAGTTGGTGCCCAGGATGATCTTGCTCGCCGGCAGCCTGGTGCGCCGGACATCGTTGACCTGGGGTAAGAGCTCGGCGATGGCTTGCACGCCGGC
>JBGQLF010000331.1:0-8726 GCA_041499985.1 Gemmataceae bacterium | reverse complement strand
CGCGCCGTTTCTGCTTCGTGGTCTTGATCGGGTCCTTCAGGTAGTACGTGAAGGTGGCGCCGAAGGACGGATTGTCGGCAGTATAAAACGCTTCGCCCAGAAACGCTTTACCGCGCAGACCATATTGCCGGGTCTGAATATAGAGCAGGGCGCTCTTGATGGGAAAAAGCGTGCATTCTTGTGCGAGCGTTTCCGCGCTGATCCCGCGCAGCAGCGTGTAGTCATCCAGAATATAGATGCCACGCCCGAAGGTGCCGACAGCCAGGTCGTTCTCCTGTCTCTGAATGGCCAAATCACGGACTGCAATAGTCGGCAGTCCTCCCTTGAGGCGAATCCATTTGTGGCCGCCGTTCGGCGTGAAATACAGGCCGAACTCCGTGCCGACAAACAGTAGGTTCGGATAGAGAGGATCCTCCGCCAGGGCCAGCACCGGGCCGTTGGCGGGCAGATCGCCTGTGATGGAGCTCCACGTCTTACCCGCATCGGTGCTCTTGAGCAAGTACGGAGCGAAATCGGCATTCTTGTGATTGTCGAAAGCTGCGTAGACCGTGTTCGCCTCGTGCTGCGAAGCGAACAACCGGCTGACGTAGCTGCGCTCGGGCACGCCGGGAAACTGCTCGATCTTGCGCCAGCTGCCGCCGCCATTTTCCGCTACCTGGATCAGGCCATCGTCGGTCCCGGCGTAGAGCAGGCCCTCTTTCCTGGGCGATTCCGCCAGGGCGACGAGGTTGCCGTAGAACGAAGTCGACAGGTGCCTGGCGACCGCGTCGGCGCCCCACAGCTTGCCCATCACCGGCAGCTGATCGCGGTTGAGCTGGCGTGTCAGGTCGCCGCTGATCGCTTTCCACGAATCGCCACGGTCGTCGCTGCGGAATAGCTTGTTGGCCGCGAAGTACAGCCGGGTGTGCGCATGCGGACTGATGAGCAGCGGCGCATCCCAGTTCCAGCGCAACGCCGGCTCGCCGAGGCCGGCCTCCGGTTGGATGCCCAGCTTCTGGCCCGTGCGCTTGTCGAAGCGGACCAGTCCGCCGTACTGCATCTCGGCATACACGGTGTTCGGATCTTGCGGATCGACCCGGCAATGGAAGCCGTCGCCGCCCTGGGTGACAAACCAATCGGCGTTGGTGATGCCGTGCACGCTGCGTGTCCTGGCCGGACCACCGAGTGTGAAGTTGTCCTGGGTGCCGCCGTAAACGTGGTAGAAAGGAGCCGCGTTATCCACCGTGATGTCGTAGAACTGTGTGATCGGCAAATTGGCCTGGAATTTCCACGTGGCGCCGCGGTCGAAGCTCTCGTAGATGCCGCCGTCGCAGCCGACCAGGTAGTAGTTCGTGTTGTGCGGATCGATCCAGATCGTATGGCTATCGACATGCTTGGACTTGTCGCCGAGCCGGCGCAGCGTCTTGCCGCCGTCGTCGGAGACCTGGATATAGACATTCATGACATAAATGCGGTCGGCATTCTTCGGATCAACGACCAGATGGGCGTAATACTGGGCCTGTTGGTCGAACTCGTTGCGCCGTTCCCAGGTCACGCCGCCATCGACGGAGCGAAAAACGCCGCCCTTCTTGTCGATCGATTCGATCATGGCATAAACCACATCCGGATTGCTCGGCGCCAGCGCCAGGCCGATGCGGCCCAGTTCTTCCGTGGGCAGGCCGGTCTTCAGCTTCGTCCAGGTGGCGCCGCCATCGATCGACCGGTAGAGGGCGCTTTCGGGACCGCCGTCGATCAGGGTCCAGACATGGCGGCGGCGCTGGTAGGAGGCGGCGAGCAGCACGTCGGGGTGGCGCGGATCGAGCACAACATCGGTGACGCCGGTGTTGTCGCTGATGGCGAGGACCTTCTTCCAGGTCTTGCCGCCGTCGGTCGTCTTGAACAGGCCGCGGTCGCCACCCGGTCCCCAGAGCGGACCCTGGGCGGCCACATACACGGTGTTCGAGTCGCGTGGATCGAGGACGATCTTGCCGATGTGCTCGGACGCCTTCAGGCCCAGGTTCTTCCAGCTCTTGCCGCCGTCGTCGGAGCGGTAGACGCCGTCCCCGTAGCCGACGCTGCGCTGGCTGTTATTCTCGCCGGTGCCGACCCAGACCACGTTGGGGTTCTTCGGATCGAGGACTACGGTACCGATGGAGTAGGAGCCTTCGTTATCGAAGATCGGCGTCCAGGTGGTGCCGGCGTTGGTGGTCTTCCAGACCCCGCCGGACGCGGCGGCGACATAGTACTGGCTGCGGTCGTGGGGATGGACGGCGAAGCCGACAACGCGACCGGAAGTGACGGCCGGCCCGAGCGAGCGAAGCTTCAGGCCGTTAAAGGTGGGGGACGACATGGGATCGGCGGGCTTGCTGTCCGCCTGCTGTTCTGGGGTTGGCTTCTGCGTCTGGGTCTTCGGGACTCCTTCTTGGGCCCGGCCCAAACTCATTCCGAGGATGAGAGCGAGGAAGCCTGAGCAGGCACCAAGTCGGGAAAGCGGGCGGCACCGCGGGGGTGGGACACGGTGCGGACAAGGGAACAGGTAGCTTGTCATGACTTCTCCCACGAGCTGGTCGACGAGGTTGGAATGACACCAAGAGCTTCTCTGGCAGTAACAATAAGGGGATTGCCCTGCCTTCGCAATCTTTCTGAACACACAGGCTGATCAGGAGGATTCTTGAGTGGCGTGTCCGCACCCGAGGCAGCGAGGCAGGTGCCGAGCCAAAGGGCACAGGTACAGAAGAGGGATCGGCTGACGGTCGTTGACTGCCGGGGTCAAGTAACCTTGGTTCGTCCCTTGTTACAGTCCAAGCACGACACGTAACTGTTTGTCGATGTCCGCCTGTAATTGCGGGCCGATGCATCCCAAGCGGCGTACGATGACGGCATCCTGCACCGTCGCCAGTTTATGCAGTCGAAAGACGGATGTGACACGTAAGCCTGTTAGTCTGAATTCAGGATGGCCTACATCCACTGTAAGATCGGTCGGGGCCAGCTGCCCGCGTAGAACGCTGGAAATCGCGGAAAGCACCAGGTCTTGGCCGATGGCTCCCTGCGAGACCACCAAGGCGGGTCGTAGGGAGACACCTTTCAAATCGGTGAACGGAAACTGCGTCAAAACCACGTCACCACGCACCAGGGTTCGCATCATCTTATCGGCTCGCCGTCTTGGGCTGAGTAGATGTCTTCCCCAGCTTCATGCCAGAAGTCGAAGGCGCCGCCCTGCTCCGCCAACCGCATGAGAGCGACTGTCGGAACGTCCTCTTCAGATAGTTCCACATTCACGACCTCACTCCGCCGCGCTAGCTCCAGTAACCGTTCTAACTCACTACGTGGCAACAAGGCCTGGTCGCCGATCAGCTGAGCATGAATGATGGTCATAGCGATTTGCCTCCATCTGCCTTTCGCGGATTTGCCGGGCATGCCGATGAAGTCTATCGCCACCTTGAGGCAGGGTCAACGGAGGTACGCGCTGGAAGCCCGGCCGGTGGGGGTCACGTGCTCAACGCCTTTCGGCATCACTGGATTCGACACACTCCAAGTAATCGGCGGGTCCACTTCGGGCGACGGGTGCTCAACGCCTTTCGGCATCACGGAATTCGACTCGCGGGGAAGTGAACGTGATAATCGATTCGACCAGCTCGGCCATCCGGTTCAGCTCGCCGGCCGAGGGGCGCTGCCCTTCGCGGTAGTCGGGAAAGCTACGTATTGCCATGTAACTGGCACACCAACAGCCCTGCTCCGCAGGGTGGCTTTACCCGCCTGTCAGGCCGTTGCCTTGCTGGCCCGCTGGCGGGGCCGCGTCGAGTGGCTCCAGGCGGACAATGTGCAAGAGGGCCACGGTGACGGCGCGGTCGTAAAGGGGCGTCGGATCGTTGCTGAAGCCGATGATAGCAGTGCGCTTGCCGACCATGATCAGGTCCGGATGGCGCACGTCGAACGTCTCGCCGGTAGAAAGCTGAATACGGAACGGCGTGAAGGGGTGCAGATGTCGTTTCAGTTCTTCAGGGGGCATGGTTTTTTCCTCGTTTGGCGCTCGGGGATTCATGCTCCTGTCTGGCCATTGCCGGACGCAGCATTTTCAGGCAGTGGTTCGAGTCGGCTGATGCTCAACAAGGAAGCGCTGACGTGGCGTCCATCCTCGATGTAGGGCAGCTTGGGATTGGTATGCTGGCCGATGATGACGCTGCGGGATCCTGGCAGGAGCCACTCGGGATGGCGGACTTCGTAGGCTGTGCCATCCAACAAATGGATACGGAAAGGCACGAACGGCCGAGCACGGAGCAAGGCAAGGATCTGTTCTAAGGGCATGGCGCTAACCTTCGTGGTGCTAACCTTCCGAAGTCAAAGGACGGCAGCCGGGTGAAGGTTAGCAAAGCCCGGCCGCCGCAACATGAGGCAACCAGTCCTGTGGCCACAAGACTGGCTGCGCCGTCATTCTAACGCCACTCAGGCAGCACTGCCAGCACAGCAGGTTTTTCGCTTCGGCGACGCGGATTTCCTCGAGCTCTTCGAGGTAGAAGAGCCGCGGACAGTATGCTAAATCCGCGCGCGTGATTGGGCCGCGGCTGTGGGATAGGATTCCGATCCTGTCATCCCCGTCTAACAGGATCGGAATCCTATCCCACAGCCGATTTACGCACGGTGAGTTAGGGCGTGCAGCGCCATGACGCGCACGGGCGGTTCGTGGGGTCGGCCAAGGGTAGAGCGATCATCGGTAGCGCCTCCGAAGCGCAGGTTGACTGTCAGTCAAGTGACGGGTATGGTAAGGATCGGTGATCCAGCGTGGGCCGGAGCCATCACGTGGCCAGGAAACAGTTGCTGGAGTGTTCGTTTCTGATACCGGTGCGGCGGGATCGCATCTTGTCGGACGGCAAAGCGCACCGGAAGCTGGTCTGGGCCTGGCTCGAAGCCGAGTTGTCGGCTTTTGGCGGCGCGACTCGGGCCTCAGAGCTTTACCTGGGCTGGTATCTCGACCGGCAGACCGGGGAGCGCGTGGACGATCGTTCGCGCAAGTACTTTGTGGCCCTGCCGCATGGGCGGGTGGACGAGCTGAGAGCGCTGTTGCGCCGGGCGTGCGCTGAGTTCGCTCAGAAATGCATCTACCTAAACGTGGCCAGCCGGGTGGAATTCGTTGAGGGAGGCGGCAATGCCCCGAGCTAAGGTGTACATGGACCTGGATGGGCACGCGTTTTGTCTGGAACACCTGGACGCGGAGGAGCGCCAACTGCTGGCCCGAATCCGCCGGCGTGCCCGGACGAACCCAGACTGGGACGCCTTCGACAATTACTGGACGAAGGCCGTGCCAGCTTTTTACAACGGGCGCGGCCTGGCGCGGAAGGAAGTGCCCGGAACGCTTCTCTGGCGGATCGCGCAGGATCTGAGTAGCCGTCTGGGAATCGCGGCGGGCCTGATCCGCCCCGACGACTATCAGGGCGACCTGGAAGACTTGATCCGCGAACAATTTGCCTCGCAGCGGGCCTTCTGCGAGGCGACCGGTCTTTCGGAAGACATGCTGAGCCACGTGCTCGCGGGGCGCAAGGACCTGTCGCTGGCAAGGCTGACCGGGGCGCTGGCGCGGATCGGCTATCGACTGCGTATTGTGCCGGTGCCGGAAAGCGCCCCGCCGCGGAAGCAGAAGCAGACGGGGTAACGCGTTTCGCGGGCCGCCGACGCCGGACGTGTCGGCGACGCGCAGTTTCTCGACGTCTTCGAGGTGGTCGAGGCGCCGATCGGACGCCAGGGCGTGCAGGGCGATGACGCGCACCCACGGATCGTGGGCGTCAATCAAGGGCCGGGCGGTCATCGGGAAACGACTCCTTCGGGGCTTTGGGACGGACAGCGGCGGAGCAAGCGAAAACTGCCGCCCTCACGCTACTGTGCTACTGGCCGTTGCCTGTGGCTTTGCTGGCATCGAGAGGAATCAGCTTGACGACGTGACGTAAGGATACGGTTTCCACGCGCTGGTAGACCGGGAGCGGCTGTTCTGCCACCTGGATGCCAATGCTGAGCGATCCTAGCCCCACCATGACAAGTTCCGGGTGGCGAACTTCGTAGGTCCTGCCGTCCGAAACCTGAATGCGGAATGCCTCAAAGGGGCGCCGCCTGAGCGCCTGGAGCACATCGTTGGGGGTCATGCGCCTTTCTCCTTTGGTGACATTATCAGGTCCAGGCGGGATCCCGGTCAAGGTTCGTTGGTGTGTCGCTTAGCATAGCCCGCATGGCTAGTGCTCAACACCTTTCGGCATCACTGAATTCGACACGCCTAGCCTCGGGTGGAGCGTGGAAGCCCCACGGAACTGCGCCACTTCGCCGGCCATGCGTGTGGAGACCTCTCTCCCGTGAGACGAGCCGATTCTCGGTCCGGCAATAGCGTCTTGGCCCCGTGGTTGCGCAGGATGCTTTTCAGCCAGGCGAGCAGTTCCTCCTTGTCCTGACCACCGAAGCAGGCGAAATCGCGCTGCACTTCCAGAAATGTCTGCTGCACCAATTCTTCGGCACGTGCCTTGGTCCGTAGACCGGAGGGCCATCCTCCAGGAACAGCTCGTGCAGCAATTCCTGGGCGCCTTTTGGCCGCCCCTGCCACAAACTACCCACTCCGGAAAAAGTTATCTATTTTTCCTTTTCTTGCTTGCGATTGCCTTTCCGCCTGCCTATTCTCCCAACTTGTTCGTGCGGGCTACTCGCGGTCTGCAATGACGGAGTGGTTGACTAACGTTCAAAGGTGAACTGATTGGTCTGACAATCGACTCGCCGATCGCCCTCCTCGTTACCCCACTCTGCTGCTTACGGTCTCGGGTTTTCGGCCTGGCTTCCGGCTGGCGTCGCCGGTTTCTGCCTGCGCGCTGTAACGGGCCATACCCCTGCCCCGGGGGACGGTCTGCGCCCATTTTGCTTTGAACACAGATAGCCTGCGGAACCAGTGAAGCGGGGCGTACATCCGTGAAGGCCGAACACAAGCCGGTGAAGTCGCAAACCAAGTCCCATCGGGTCAAGCCGGTGCTGCAAGAGCCGGAGGGCTGGTTTGGGCCCGCGAATGTAGCCATCGTCTCGGAACGGACTACGAGGCCTGGATTCTCTCAGGCGAGCGTCCTGGACGACCTTTGCGAGGGATTCTCCTTCATTCCTACAGGAATGAAGGATGGACCCTTTACGGCCCGCGTAGTAAGGGCGCCCACTCGCAGTGTTCACTCCGTTGTAACAAAGAGACTGTACCATGTTCTGGAAGCGAAAGAACCAGAAGGAGCAACAGCACGACCATCAGCGAAGCCCAAAATGCTTCCGCCCTTCTTGCGAAGCTCTTGAGGTCCGGATTGTTCCGTTTAAGCCGTACACACACATTGCCACCGGCCAAGATGTCCTTGCGGATGTTCTTAACCCGGCACACTATGGGCAGATCACACTCCCGGGACTCCCTGGACACCAGTATGCAGTGCCAACTGCCGTGGTCAAGGCACTCCAGGATTATCCCGCTTTCTACGATGCGGGCGTTGTTGGCCCAGATGGTTTCCCCGATCTCATCATGGGGCAATCCGTCATCCATCCCATCGACACAGGGCGCTGGCTCAGTCACGTCCTCAACAGCGCTTGGCTGGCGCAACAGAATCTTAATCCTGATCTGAGCCAGGCTAATTACACGGACGCCGAAAAGTGCCAGATTCTCGCCTTCTCATACGGTTTCCTCACTCATGCCGCGGGGGACTTCTGGGGCCACACGCTCGTCAACGAGTTCGCCCAAGGAATCTTCCCAAGCGTGACAAAGGCTTTGACTGACTCAAACCAACTCGCCAACGCTCTGCGTCACGTCATTACGGAGGAATACATCAGCGACGCAACGACCGGGTTCGATCACGACAACTCGGTCCGCAAGCCACTCCCAGACGGGGACATCAGCGACGATAGCACACCTGCCATACCATTCAACGCGCCGGTCGAATTCATCTACCAGACATTTGTCAAGAAGGATGTAGGTCCTAGGGACCCTCAGACCAATGAGCTGCTGCTCGGGAACGACCGAGGCGTACTCCTCAATTTCTTTTACTCCCTGCGCGCAGGGCTGGTGAGTGCTACGGAGAAGATTGGGGCCGTCAAGACCGGCATCGATGGTGCTATCAATTCCGTACTGAATGCGCAGAAGCTGGAAGCAGCTGCCAAACAAAAGGTGGCGGACGCGCAGCACAATCTCGACGATGCCAAGCAAGATCTCGACAAGGCCAAAGATAATCTCAGTAAGAATCCGCTACAAAGTCTAATCGACGCGCTTAAAGCGGCCGTCAAGTCGGCGCAGGCGGCTGTCGATGCAGCACAGGCCACTTTGGACGCGGCGGGAGCTGAGCTTTCCAGGGACACACAGTTAGTGGTGGACGCGACGTTCAATCTTTTTCAGCAATATCTGCTAAATTGGATCGATGACATCGACGATGGCTTGCGGCATTGGGGAGAGCTGGGACTTGGGATCACAAAGGCTCTCTTCGATCCTCAAGCCCGTCGCGACGAACAAAACGACGTCGGGCGAGGTCTGGGCAGTGACACGACAGACCTCACCACCCCACGGTCCAGAGCTGAGGACGGCGTTGGAGTTTTTGACGTCGTCGAAGCGCAGACGAATGACTTCGTCAATAACCACTTGCTCGCCATGCTGGGCGCGCCGGTAGCCCTTCACGACGGTAGTTATGATTCCTACTATGCTAGAGGCTAATGGCGCGCAGGAGTACCTCGGCCGACGCACCCGCGTGGCTGGCTCACGGCGGGAT
>JBGQLF010000330.1:0-8729 GCA_041499985.1 Gemmataceae bacterium | reverse complement strand
TGGTCGCCTCCGCCCGGGACTGGCTGCACGGCCAAGCCGGCGGGGTCCTGGCCATTCCCACCTGGGGCAAATGCTGGCTGGCACTGCTCGACCTGTACGGCTACGAAGGCGTCAATCCCTGTCCGCTCGAACTGTTTCTGCTGCCACGCTGGTTCCTGTTCCATCCGTGGCGCTATTACTGCCATACCCGATACATTTACTTGGCCATCGCTTACCTGTACAGCCGGCGGTTCCAGGCAGACCTCGGACCCATCGCCGGCGACTTGCGCCGCGAGCTGTACGGCGTGGCCTATGACGGGATTGACTTCGCGGCCCACCGTCACGACATCGCACCCACGGACCTCCATGTACGCCCAGGATGGGTCCTGCGTCTGTCCTCACATATCCTTGCAGCTTATGAGCGCCGCCCCGTGGCAGCCTTGCGCCAACGTGCTCTCGACGACGGCCTGGAGCGCGTCCTGTACGAGCAGCGAACTAGCCGGTATCAGGCTCTGTCCCCGGTCAATGGCTTGCTGAACTGCCTGGTGCTCTGGTCCCGTGACCCGAACCACCCAGACCTCCGCCCAAGCCTCGCAGGGCTGGAGAGCTGGAAGTGGGAGGATGAGGACGAAGGGCGGCGCTACGCCGGAGCGCGTTCCCAGACGTGGGACACGGCCTTCGCCATGCAAGCCTTGCTGGCCAACCCGGCCCTCGCCCGCCAGGCGGAGACGCCGCTCCGCCGGGCCTATGCTTTCTTGCGCCAGGCGCAGCGCACCGAGGAGATCCCCGCTTATCGACGGGAAGGACGCGACCCGACGCTGGGGGGCTGGTGCTTTTCCGATGGACGACACTGCTGGCCAGTGAGTGATTGCACGGCCGAGGCACTGAGTGCGACCCTGGTCATGCAGAACACGCCTGGCCTGCACTTGTCGGCAGCGGAACGCATCCCCGAAGAACGTCTGTACCAGGCCGTGGAGTTCATCCTCCGCCGGCAGAATGCGGACGGCGGCTTCGGCACCTACGAGCGCCGCCGCGGTTCGCGTCTGCTGGAGATTCTGAACCCTTCGGAAATGTACGGCAGCTGCATGACCGAGGGATCCTACCTGGAGTGTACCGGCTCGAGCCTCAGCGCCCTGGCCCATTTTCGGGCTGCTTATCCCGATGTGTTACGCAGACCGATCGAAGCGGCGGTGGCGCGCGGGACCCAGTTCCTGCGCCGCAAGCAGCGCCCGGACGGCTCTTACGCCGGTTTCTGGGGGATCCACTTTACCTATGGCATCTTCCATGTGGTGAGGGGCCTGCACGCCACGGGCGTAGCGCCGACCGATGCGGCGCTCGGTCGGGCCACCTCTTGGCTCGTCAGCAAGCAGCGGGCGGATGGCGGCTGGGGCGAACACTATACCAGCTGCCTGCGGGATTGCTATGTCGAACATCCGCAAAGCCAGGTCGTGATGACGAGCTGGGCCCTCCTCGCCCTGCTCCACGTGCTGGAGCCGCAGAGCGAGCCGATCCGGCGTGGTCTTGCCTGGCTGCGTGGCCGGCAGCACGCCAATGGTTCCTGGCCCCAAGAGGCGGTGACCGGCGTCTTTTTCGGCACCGCGATGCTCGATTATCGCTTGTACAAGTCTTATTTCCCGCTCTGGGCCCTGGCCCTGGCCAGCAAGCGTGGTTCAGACCAAGGAGTCTGACAGGAGTCGGCTCGGAATGTTGTTTTTCCAGCTTCAGGTTTTGGTCTCTCCAGGGGTATTCACTAGTCACTCAGCGTTTCACTGCCGGCCGCGTTGGTGAACGCCCGATCCGCCAAGGCATCCGGTGCCGGAGGCCTGACCGGGACGAAGGTGAGTGGATTGACGAGGAAACGCCATGCCTCTCCACACTGCGTTCGGAAGACTGGATGACTTCGCCAGCCTGTTCCTGCTCCTGTCCTTCCTCAGCCTGACGCTCTACTTTGGGTTCGCTGGAGTGAGTCATTACGTCTTCTCGCGGCGAAATAGAGCATCCTCGGCACCGACGAAAAAGGAGCCGAAGAGCGACGGCGATGCCGTCCTGCTGTCCGTGGTCTCGAGCTTCGGCAATGCCCTCCTGACCAGCCCCGTCCTGGTCCTGGTCTTTCAGGGATCGAGTCAGGTGTACTTCCAGGTCGCCGACTATGACCGGGCTTACCTGCTGTTCAGTATTCTGGCCCTGCTTGTGTTCACGGAACCCCTCATCTACTGGCTCCATCGGGCCCTGCACCTTTGCACTCTCTATCAACTGCTCCACGGTTACCCTCACGCTTTCCGCACGCCGACCCCGTGGGTGAGCTTCGCCTTCCACGCACTCGATTCCTTCCTCCAGGCACTTCCGTACCACCTGTTCATTTTCCTCCTCCCGGTGCACCTCGGCGTCTATCTGGTCGCCCTGACTGGCGTCAGTCTCTGGACGTTCCTCATTCACGAACCAGTGCCTCTTTTCCCCGATCAGTGGTTGAACTTCTCTTCCCATCATGAGATCCACCAGTCGTGCAACCAATATAACTACGGGCAATTCTTCACTTTCTGGGATACGCTCGCCAACACGTATCGCTCCCCGAAAACAGCCATCCGCTCGGCCAGGAGTCCAGCATGAACATGCCAAGCACCTCGACGGCGGTTGCACCCAAGGATCGAGCCCGTTCGGACACCGCCGTGGTCCCGGCTCCCCTCCGCTGGAGGAGAACAGCCGCACACATCCTGCACACGACCATCTTGCCCTTGAGCATCATGCTGGTCTGTCCAGTGCTTGTGTTCCTCCTGTGGTATACCTGCGTGGCCTACGGGGGATCCTTCGCGGCCTTGTGGGCGGAAGCGGATTGGGCGACCCTCGTCACGGCCTGGCCCTGGCCTTCGTGGCTGGCCTGCAAGATTGTGCTTCTCTTTGTGGCCGGGCAGGCGTTGCTCAAGATCTTGCTTCCCGGCAGGACCTACTTCAGCCCGGTCACACCGGCCGGTGAACAGGTTGCCTACAAGATCAACGGTTTGCCGGCCTGGGTGCTGACCAACCTCTTCTTCTACTTGGGCGGCTTTCAGTGGCACTGGTTCGCGCCAACGATCCTGTACGATCAGTTCGGGCCGATCCTGAGCGTGGGTAGTCTCGCCAGCGTCTTGTTGTGCGGCCTGCTTTATGCCAAGGGAGTATGGTTTCCCTCGGGGGAGGATGCGGGCCGGAGCGGCAACTGGATCTTTGACTACTTCTGGGGCGTGGAGCTGCATCCGCGTCTCTTCGGCTTCGACCTCAAACAGTTTGTGAACTGTCACCTGGCGATGATGAGCTGGAGTGTCCTCCTCTTGTCCTTCATGGCCAAGCAGTATGAGACCGAATCCCGCGTTAGCACGGCCCTCTGGGTAACGGTCATACTCCAGATGGCCTACCTCTTGCGGTTCTACTACTGGGAGAGCGGTTACCTGGCTTCGCTCGACGTCATGCATGATCGGTTCGGTTTCTACATTTGCTGGGGCATTTGCACATGGCTGCCGTGTGTGTATACCTCGCAGGCCCTCTACCTCGTTGTTCACCCCCGTGAGCTAGGTCTTGGCCTGGCCTCCCTGCTCGTGTTCGTGGGTTTGTTGGCCCTGGCGGTTACCTACGATGCCGACGCCCAGCGCCAGCGCGTCCGCGCGACCGAAGGACGGTGTACCGTCTGGGGCCGGCGGCCCGAAGTGATTGTGGCCAGGTATCAGACCGGGGATGGGCAGGTGCGGCACAACCTGCTGTTGGTTTCCGGCTGGTGGGGAGTGGCACGCCACTTTCACTACCTTCCTGAACTGATGCTCGCGCTGGCATGGACCGTGCCGTGTGGCTTTGACCATCTGTTGCCCTATACCTACCTGATTTCTCTGAGCATTCTCTTGGTGCACCGCTCGTTCCGTGACGACCAACGCTGCCGGGCGAAATATGGCCCGTTCTGGGAGGAGTACTGCGCCCGGGTGCCCTGGCGCATCCTACCCGGGATCTTTTGAGATCCCTTCCGCCGGAATGCGAAAGCGGTCGCGGTAGGAGGCAAACCGGCGCGCCTCCACGACGGGATCGAGCTCGAACGGCGCGAGCGCGTAGCGATGGACTCCGTGTTTATCGCTGGGATTCGCCGCCAGGGTTTGCCGCATCCGTTCCGCCACCGCGGGAGCAAGAGACAACCCAAAGCGTGCGTAGATCGTGCGGATCATGCCAAGGGGATCGGTCACGAGGTCTCGGAAGTAAACGTCACAGAAGCGCTCTTCACCTGCGCAGTCGCGCGCGGCCAGGGCATGCGCCAGACCGGCCGACCACTTGGCGGCGAACTGCCGGCCGATCTGGCGCCGGTCGATCCGGTCGGAAGTGACACCGCGCAGTACCGCCACCAAGCTACAGCACGAGGCCAGCACTCGCAGCGGGTCGCGGTGGGTCTGCACGATCTGGGCATCGGGAAAAATGGCCAGCAGCGCATCGAGGCCGAACAGGTGGGCGGGCGACTTCAGCACCCAGCGCTCCCTGTGTTGACGCCACTGGAGCAGGCGCAATTGATCCGCATAGTAGCGGTAGGCATCCGCGAGATCCTGTTGCTCCAGCCAGGCGGAGTAGCTGGGCACGTCATAGGTGAATTCAAATTGTAGACTCTGGAACGCATTCGCGAAGAGCGTCGTACACTCCTGCGGTCCGTCAGCCTCCAGAGGATGGATGGCGGCAAAGTGAGGGGCCAGGTAGTGCAGGGACTTCAATTCCCGCTCCGCCTGGCGCAACCGCGGGTCGGGCTCGACGTGCCGTTGCGTCGGCTGGAAGGCCGGGGCCTGGCCCTCCCAGAAGCGTAACACTCGGTTGGCTGGGTCCTGGAGGAACAACAAGTGCAGCAGGGTAGTCCCGGTGCGCGGCAGGCCTAAGATGAAGATCGGCTTCTGGATGGACTCCGCCCTGATGTCCGGATGACGGTGAAGCGCTTCCTGGATTTGCAAGCGGTTGACCAGCATCTCCGTAAGCCAGCGTCGCGCGGCGATACGGCCCAGGAAGTTGAGGTGCGCTTCCCGCTCGAGCGCCTCGATCAGGAGGCGCAACGGTTGGCGAAAGCCTGCGTCTCCCCAGTCGCTCAGCCCCGTTCGGGCCCGGGAAGCGGCGAGGAGTTCCGCTTCGGAGAGGGACAGGGACGCGACTCCGGTCCGTCGCATGAAGCCGCCGACGGCGTTCAGGAGCTTGATCGGCAACGGGCGATGGGGACGATCCTGAAGGGAGGCCATACCGGGGATCTCGCGTGGCTCGCGCCTCCGTTTGTGAACATCGACGGAGGTTTAGCCGCGAGCCTCAGGCGAGCGCGACCTTCGCGCTCGCCTGAGGCTCGCGGCTAAACCGGTCAGGCAAAGCGCCGCTCGACCGCCAAGCGCCGCTTGAGCAAGAGGTCCATCCGCTCGGCCGAGGTACAGCGTCGCATCCCGGCCGGCAAGGCTGTGGCCAGATCGTCAAACTTCACGACCTTACAGTCTGGCACGGGCGGATCCTTGGCCAGAAGCCAGCGGGTGAACAAATGGCCCTCGCGATGGCCGGCGGTATTCAGCCAGTTCCAGATGCCGGGATCCCGATGGGCGATCACCAGGCGCACCCGCCCGTCTCCGTCCACCGCCGCCTGGCCTGAATTGAGACTGGCCAGGTGGTAGCGATAATCCATCGATTCGTACCAGCGGTTGCCGATTTGCACATTCCAGTAATGAGCGCGCGGCGGCTGGAACTCGACGAGCAGAGCCTCGTTGTCCGCCAGGAGAAAGTAGCCCGGGTCATAGAAGACATCGGGGCTGCCCTGCACCTCGGCGGCATTGGGTAGCCGGTGGAGCCGATTCGGCTTCGCGGCCAATTTCGCGATCTCGGCGCCCCACAGGGCTGCCAAACCGGCGACGACTGCCCCCACGCCGCCCAGCGTCGGGGCCAGGCGCTCCGGCGCCAGCGGCGGCGGCGCCCCACCTTGGCCCACGCGTTCGATGTGCAGCAGCGCCGGCTTTTCCTTCTCCCAGTTGAGGAAGAATTGGCGCACCACCAGGCGCGAGGTATCCGCTTCCAGCTTGAGGTAATTGCCCGGGTGTGGCTCGGGACTCAACAGCATCTCGAAGCTGCCATCGCTCTTGGTTTGAAGGTCTTTGCCCGACAGGTTGGCCAGCACGCGCCGCTGCCCCGACAGGCCGACCAGCCCGCCGAGGATCGTGAAGCCGAGGTAGTGAGCCGTGCCACGCTGGCCGAACACGCGGTAGGTGAGCTTGCCGCTCAGCGGGGCGCCGTGGTAAAGGCCGTCCGGGTTGTCTCCGCCCATCTTACGGGTCGGGCTCAGGCCACGCTGCATCCACGGCCAGGCCGGATCGTTGTTTTCCACCAGCAGATCCAGCCCCAGGGAGACCAGCCGCGTCAGGTAGCGCAGCCCCTCGGCACGGTCGAGCGGCGGGGACGAGCCAGCCGACTGGAGGAGCCCCTGCCCTACTCCTTTCAACTGGTCACAGAAATCGGCCCAGGCCTTGGGGAGCGAATCCGGAGATTCAGCGGGGACCATCGTGAGAGTCTCCTTCGGCTGGTGGTCTGTACACATTGCCAGCGACGTTGCCCTCATGGCCAATTGCCAATCTGCTATTTGCCGTGAGTCTGGGGATCGCAAGGGGCATTGCCTCTTGCCTAATCTATACAATGGGCCGACAAGTTGCTAACTCTTGAGCAGGGCAGCTGATAGGCTCTCGAGGAGTTAATCCCCTGGCACGGAGGCTCCTGCGATGGCGTACCACTGGCCCACGGACACCGTGTTCCGCTCTGCTTTCGGGGAACTCGCCTTGGTGGAAATCCAGGCCAGGACACTCCCGGAGCTCAGTCTGCACGGACAGGCTTCCGCCCGACGATCTGGTAGCTGGTGGTCGCGAGTGCCAGAAGGTCAACCTCGATGAAGGCATCCACGTCGTTGACCAAGCGGTCGAACAGGAGGCCGAAGTGTCGTGGCAAGAGCCGGACCTTCACTAGCATATCGATGAACTTCTTGATGTAGCCGAAGTAGTTATTCTCGCTATTGATGAGAAGGCTCTGGCTGCCTTCGAGGCTCGCATCTTTGCTGAGGAGAATCTCGAAGCCGGCCTTCTTCATCGGGTCGCAGATCTCCTCGGGGGACGGCGTATCGACCGCGCCGATCACGGACCGGGTCCGATTCATCAAGCTCACGTGGTGCGGGTTCGAGACCTCGAAGCCTGGGAGTCGCACCCAATCCAGATACGAGAACTTTGCACCTGGACGCAGCACGCGGAAGATCTCCGCAAAGACCTTCTCTTTGTTCTTGACGTAGGTAAAGGCCTGAATCTGATACACGGCGTCGAAAGACGCATCGCCGAACGGCAGCGCCTCGTTCAGACTGCCCTGAACGAAACAGCACTGGCCGGCGAGGCCGCTTCTGCGGGCAAATTCCTCCGCGTTCTTCACTTGGCTCGGCTCGATATTGATCCCGGTGACATGGGCGCCCGCGTACGTCGCCAGGTGCAAGGCTACCCGGCCCCGGCCACAGCCGATGTCGAGAGCCTGGTCTCCCCGCTTCAGGCCAAGGTCACGGCTCATCTTCTGCTCGAATAATACCTGATTGCCGGTAACGCCGACCGCGGGATCGACGACCGGCGGAATGTACATCTTCTCGATATTACCGAGTGCGCAGAGGTGATTCAGCACACGGTAGTAATCGGCGATCTGAGCCTCGTGCTTTCCATTCTGATTGGACCAGTCCCCGTCGAACAAGGCATAGGAGTCCATGAACCGCTCGATGTCTTGCTGACTCAGCGTGTACAGGGCATGCAACGCGCGGAGTCTGGTCTTCGCCTTGCCAATGTCGATACGGGGAACGCGCATGGGAGTACGATCTCCTTCTTTACCCGAGCGGGCTTCAGCACGCCGGACTCCGATAGGTGCCCAGGAGCTTGTCCCAGAACATGAAGAATTGGCCATAGTTAAAGCGGTTGCAAGTGTGATGCGTCTCGTGGTGCGCGGCGAAGTACGGCCAGCCTGCGGGGAACAAAAGCGGCGGCTCATGAATGAGGAAGGTCCAGAGGGTGACGACCACCAAGGCTGCCGCGTAGACGCCGACGTGGATAGGAAAGAGGAAGGCAAACAGATGGTAGGGCAAGGCCTGAAGGAACGCATCGAGCGGATGGAAGGCCAGGCTGGCCCAGGGAGTGGGCGCCCGGAAGCCGTGATGGTAACGGTGGATGAGTTTGTACAGGCAGCGTGCGTGGAGTGTGCGGTGAATCCAGTAGATGAGGGTTTCCGTAAAGCAGACCAGGAAAACGAGGCTCGCCAGCAGGTAGCCCCAGCCGTAGTCACTGACGGTGAAGTAGGCCCGACTCGAGCCGCGAAGGACCAGCACCACGACCGGGGCGATGAATACCGCGTTGCAGCCGATCGAGACCAGGGACAGGCCGATCGCTTCACCGATCTTCTTCGACTCGCTGCGCTTGCCCGGTCCGGACTTCGCTTTGTACCGGAGAAGGCCGTGACTGGCGCCGGCCAACCCAAAGTACAGCCCCAGAGTGCCCAGCGTCAGAAGCAGGAACATGGTGGGGAGGTCATCGAGCTGGCCAAAGGAAGTACACAGTGGCATGGAGCTAACCTTTTCGTCATTATCCGTCCGACCGGGCCGCAACCTAGCTGTTGCTGCCAGCGACGCTAATGAAGATACGCCCGCGCCAGCGAAAACCTGAATGCGGTTGGCTGGTTTTCTGGGGAAGCGAAGTGCCGACCGCCGACTGAGCGAGCCTGCATCGCGG
>JBGQLF010000329.1:0-8734 GCA_041499985.1 Gemmataceae bacterium | reverse complement strand
GCCCAGGCGGCTGGGCATCGACTTGAAGAACCAGATGTGAACCACCGGGGCCGCCAGTTCGATGTGCCCCATGCGCTTGCGGCGCACGCGGGAGTGGGTCACCTTGACGCCGCAGCGGTCGCAGATGATCCCCTTGTGCTTGATGCCCTTGTACTTCCCGCACGCGCACTCCCAGTCCTTCTCGGGGCCGAAGATGCGCTCGCAGAAGAGGCCGTCCTTCTCGGGGCGGTACGTGCGGTAGTTGATCGTTTCGGGTTTCTTGACTTCGCCGAAGGACCAGCTGCGGATGTCATGCGGGCTAGCCAGACTGATGCGCACAGCCCCATAGTCATTGATCCGGTCGTAATTGGCTTCACCTGTACTCATGGCACGCACTCCTTTAAAGGACAGCAAAGTGGTGCGCGAGACCCGGCGGGATTGCCGGGCACCGTTGATCGCGGCCGTCGTGGTTTAGAAGGACATCGTTAGAAACGCTGACCAGCTCAAGGCAGGAACATCGACAGACTGCCTTCGACTGTTCCGAACAGGAAACCGCCGGGGCGGACGAAATTAGCGCACAAACTGTCATTGGATCACAGAATTCAGGGCAATGCAAGGAAATTAGCAAGTCCGATACCTATACATTTGATGAGTAGTGAGGGGTGGAGTGGTGACGGGTAGATCCTGCGACCCCTCACCACTCCACCCCTCACCCGGATTTAGATGCGTTTCTTCTCGAGTTGCATGTTCAACCCAAGGCCTCGAATCTCGTTGGTCAACACGTCGAAGCTGGCCGGTGTCCCCGCTTCGAGCGTATTCTCGCCCTTGACCATTGACTCGTAGATCTTGGTGCGACCTTCGACATCATCCGACTTGACGGTCAACAACTCCTGCAAGATGTAGGCTGCCCCATACGCTTCCAGGGCCCAAACTTCCATTTCGCCGAAGCGCTGACCACCGAAACGAGCTTTGCCACCCAGTGGCTGCTGCGTGATGAGCGAGTAGGGACCAGTCGCCCGCGCGTGCACCTTATCGTCGACCAGGTGGTGCAGCTTGAGCATGTAGATGTACCCGACCGTGACCGGCTGTTCGAAGCGCTCTCCGGTACGCCCATCGAAAAGGAACGACTTGCCGCTCTCGGGGATGCCCGCCTCGCGGAGACTCTTGCGAATTTCTTCCTCGCTGGCGCCATCAAAGACAGGCGTGATCGCCTTGAAGCCCAGTTTTTGCGCCGCCCAGCCCAGGTGCGTCTCAAGGATCTGACCGACGTTCATGCGGCTCGGCACGCCCAGCGGATTGAGCAGGATATCCACCGGTGTCCCATCGGCCAGGTAAGGCATGTCCTCCTCGGACAGAATCTTGGAGATGACACCTTTGTTGCCATGCCGGCCAGCCATCTTGTCGCCGACCGAGATTTGCCGCTTGGTCGCGACATACACCTTGACCATTTGCTGCACGCCGCTCTGAAGTTCATCGCCCCGCTTGAGCGAGTTCAGTTTCCGTTCCTTTTCGTCGCTCAGGAAGACGATGCGCTCATGGTGGCGGGTATAGATGTCGGCGCACTGCTTCTGTCGTTCGGGACTACGGACATCCAGGCTGTCGAGTCGGAATGTCAAGGCCTGCTCGACCACGGGCTTGTCCTCCTTGTCCCCCGCCAGGGTGCGACCGTGGGTGGGGTCCTTGAGCTCCTTTTTTTCGAGGACAGTGGCCAATTCGGTAATCATGGTCCGGAACTGATCCGCAATCAGCTTGTTGAAGCGCGCCTCGATCTCCTTCGCCTCCTTGTCCAGGGCCTTGCGTTCTTCCTCGGTCATGCTGGCCCGACGGCTGAAGCGCTGCGTGTCGATGACGATCCCCTCGACACCGCTGGGCACCTCCAGGCTGTCGTTCTTGACGTCCTCGCCGGCGCGGCCGAAGATGGCGTGCAGCAGCTTCTCTTCCGGCGTCAGCTCACTGCGCGACTTGGGGGAGACCTTGCCAACCAGGATGTCTCCCGGCCGAACGTACGTGCCGATCTGCACAATGCCATGCTCATCAAGATTGGACAGGGCCTTGGGGGAGACATTGGGAATGTCGCGCGTGAACTCTTCCTTGCCCAACTTGGTCTCGCGGATTTCGATTTCGAATTCCTCGATGTGGATCGAGGTGTAAGTATCCTCCTTCACCAGCTTCTCGCTGATGATGATGGCGTCCTCGAAGTTGTAGCCGTCCCAGGCCATGAACGCCACCAGCACGTTGCGTCCCAGGGCCAGCTCGCCGTTATGAGTGGCGGCCCCGTCCGCGATGATCTGCCCCTTCTTGACCTTCTGGCCCATCCGGATCACCGGTTTCTGATTGAGGCAGGTCCGCTCGTTGAGGCCGACGAACTTGCGCAGCGTGTATTCCCGCTCATCGATTTTAATGCGTGTGGCGTCCACGAACGTCACGGTGCCTGCCTTCTCGGCGCGAATCACCATGCCGCTATTGGCGGCAACATCTTTCTCCAACCCGGTGGCGACAATGGGGGGCTCCGTAACCAGAAGCGGCACGGCCTGGCGCTGCATGTTCGAACCCATCAGCGCCCGATTGGCGTCGTCGTGCTCCAGGAACGGAATCAGACCTGCCGAGACTCCCACCATCTGTTTTGGCGAGATATCGATGTACTGCACCTGGTCCGAATTGATATAGCCGAAGTCGCCGCCAAAGCGCGCAATGACGCGGTCCTGGGCGATCTTCTGGTTATCCGCAGGCGTGTCCGCCGGCGCCAGGTACGCCGTGGCTTCCTCGTCGGCGCGCAGCCAGGAGACTTCGTCCGTCAGTTTCCGCTTATTGAGCTTGCGGTAGGGGGTAATCAGAAAACCGTACTCATCCACGCCAGCGTAAATGCTCAGACTGGAGATGAGGCCGATGTTCGTACCTTCCGGTGTCTCGATGGGGCAGATGCGACCATAGTGCGAAATGTGCACATCACGCACCTCGAACCCGGCTCGTTTGCGATTGAGGCCCCCAGGGCCCAGGGCACTGAGACGGCGCTCGTGCGTCAGTTGAGCCAGCGGGTTTGTCTGATCCACGACCTGGCTCAGCTCGCCCCGGCCAAAGAAGTACTCGATGGCCGCCGACACGCTCTTGGGATTGATCAGGGTCCGCGGCGTCATGTCTTGCTGATCGCGAATACTCATCCGCTCTTGCACGGTGCGGCGCAGCTTGAGGAACCCTTTGCGGAGCTCATCGGCGGCTAACTCGTCGATGGTACGCAAGCGGCGATTACCCAGATGATCGATATCGTCCACCAAGCCCTCACCGTTGCGTAGCCGCATGATGTAGCGGATGGCGTTGAGATAATCGAGCACGTGCAGGGTCATCTCCATTTCGGGGATGTCCTGATCGAACTTGCGATTGATGCGGAAGCGGCCGACCTTGCCCAGGCGATAGCGATTGGGATCCTGGAACTTTTCGCGGAACAACTCCCTCGCCTTCTCGAGCTGGGGCGGATTCCCGGGCCGGAGCCGCTGGTAGATGCGCAGCAGAGCCTCTTCGTGCGTCGCGGTGCCATCTTCATCGAGCGACACTTTGATGAGCGGGTCCTTGATCTTGCCAATGTTCAGTTCCTGGATGGTGCTCGCATAGATGCGGTCCAGATGCTCCTTGGTCAGGGTTTCACCATGCTCGACATACACTTCCCCCGTTTCTGGATCGATGACATCGCCAACTACCACGGCACCTTCGAGCGCGGCCCGGTTGGCAGGCGTGATCTTGACTTCCTCAATGGGGTAGAAGGCTCTGAAGATATCCGCATCGGTCGAGTAGGCCGGGCCCATGGCGCGCAGGAGCGTCATGGCGGAGAACTTGCCGCTCTGGTCGATGCGCACTCCGAGCGTGTCCTTTTTTGTGACGTTGATCTCGATCCAGCTGCCGCGCTCGGGGATGATCCGGCAGCTGTGCAGCTTGCGTTCGCTGGCTTCGGTTTCGACAACGAAATCAACCCCAGGCGAACGATGCAGTTGGCTGACCACGACGCGCTCGGCACCGTTGATGATGAACTCGCCACCGCCGATCATGATCGGCATATCGCCGAGATAGACCTCTTCCTCGACCGGCTGCTCCTTGTTGAGGCGAAGCCAGACCCGAAACGGCCGGCCATAAGTTAGCCGTAGTTGCCGGCACTCATCCGGACCGTAGCGCGGCTTGCCGAGCTCGTATTTGATGTAGTCCAGGCTGAGTTGCTTGTCATAACTTTCAATGGGAAAGATCTCGCGTAACACCCCCTCCAGACCGGTGGGTGTACGCTTATCAGGCGGCGCCTCGAGCTGAAGAAAGCGGTCGTAGGAGCGGGTCTGGACATCGGTGAGCGGCGGCACCTCGACGGCATCGCCGAAACGACCAAAGTTGCGAACCTGCTCCGGATTCAGAATGCGCTGAGCCGGGATGGGCATAAGGTGCTCCTCCCCGAAAAATGGAGACATGGAGACACGCCAACGCGAGGACCCGTCGTTGCCTCTCAGCATCGTCGGGTCGCCGCGCCGGCGTTTCGCCACATCAGGGTTGTGCTGAAATCACCTGGTCGAAGAAGGAATGCCCGGGGGAAGGTCGCCGGTCGCACCGGGAAGACCTTCGGAACCATGCTACGGACAATCCAATCCCAGTCCCCCCGTCGAAGAGGCCTGCGAACCGCAATCGGTCGGGGGCAAAGAGGTTGGCTGACGCGTGGCACGCTGCATCCACCGCTTGGACACCGTAACTGCCTTGCCGGTCCACCGGGGAACGTCCGAGTCCCCCTTCGGGCCGCCGCCGTGCCTCAACTCCGGTTTGAGGATGGGAGAATCAAGATTCCCAGCCTGCCCGGCGGGAGAAGCGGAGCTCCGAATGGCAAACTTACTCGATGCTCCCCTCCGCCCGACGCGCCAGCCTGAATCATGGGCGCAGATCCCCACTATTCTTGGGGGCGAGTCAACTCATTTCAACGACACCTTGGCGCCGTTGTCTTCTAACTTCTTCTTGAGAGCCTCGGCCTCTTCCTTGGAGATGTTTTCCTTGACTGGCTTGGGCGCGCCCTCCACCAGATCCTTGGCCTCCTTCAAACCCAGGCCGGTGATCTCGCGCACCACCTTGATCACCGTGATTTTCTTGTCGGCGGCGAAGCCGTCGAGCTGGACCGTGAATTCGGTCTTCTCCGGCGGCTTCTCTGGAGCCGCCGCACCACCCGCTGGTCCAGCCGCGATGGCGACCGCCCCCGCAGCCGGCTTGATCTTGTGCACTTCCTCCAGGTAGTCGCCGAGCTCCACCGCCTTGGCAACGGTCAGAGCCACAATCCGGTCCCCGAGGTCCGTGATATCGGGAGTCCACGTACGTCCGTTTCCTTCAGCCATTCGCTCTCGTCCTTTCTCGGTGCAATGCTGCCTGAAGCAGGGCAGCGGCGTGCGTAATAGTTGCTTCGAAGTTGCGGCAGCATGGGGCAGACATTCCTGTCTGCCGTCGGTGCCAAGGCAGACAGGAATGTCTACCCCACGTTCGAGCTTCGGTATTTTCTCAAGCCGGCGCGGCTTCGGCTTCGGCGGCCGGTGCTTGGGCCTCCGGTCTTTCGCTCAAGGTCTTGATCTGAGCCGCCACGCGCGCTGCCGGAGCCAGGATCTGGCTTGCCACTCGGCGCGCGGGACTCAGCGCCAGGCTGAGGACCCGCCCGGCCGCCTCGGCCCGCGTCGGCATCGCCAGCGCTTGCCTGAAGGTGACCGCCTGACCCTCCGCGATCGCTCCCTTGAACTTCACCTTCTCGTTCTTCTTGAGCAGGGTATCCAGTTCGCGGCTCAGTTCCGCCAAGCTACCCGCGCCCCACGCCAGCGTGGTCGGCCCTTCCCAGTAGCCGACTACCTTCATGCCCAGTTCATCAAGGACCCGTCGCGTCAAGCTGTTCTTGACCTGATGTAACCGGATGCGCTTTTTCCGCAGCGTCAAGCGCAACTGGTTATCGGCCTGGCTGGTGAGCCCTTGAATACTCAGGACCACCAGATCGCGGACGCCTCCAAACGTCTGTTTCAAGGCGTCCATTTCCATCTGTTTAATCTGTTTGCTCATGACTCCGCAGTCGGCTAGGGACCGGCGAGGCTCGCGGGAGAGCTGCAAGCGCCGCAGGCCACGGTTACAGGGTAACAGGAATGCCCGGGCCCATGGTTGCAGACAAGGTAATCGTCTTGACGTAGTTGCCCTTGACACCACTGGGTTTAACGGCCCGTATCTGGTCTACAAAGGCGGCAATGTTCGCCGCCAGCTTCTCTTCGTCGAAGCTCAGTTTGCCGACGCCCGCGTGGACGTTGCCACCCTTGTCGGCACGGTACTCGACCTTGCCGGCCTTGAACTCGCGCACCGCGGCGGCCACATCGCTTCCCGTGGTGATCACGGTACCTGCCTTGGGAGTCGGCATCAGGCCACGCGGACCCAGGGTTTTGCCCAGACGGCTGACCTGGCCCATCATGTCCTGGGTCGCCAGAGCGACATCGAAATCGAGCCAGCCTTCTTGTTGGATCTTTTTAATCAGTTCGTCACTGCCGGCGTGGTCCGCGCCCCCTTCCTTGGACTTGGCGACGTTGTCGCCCTGGCAGAAGACCAACACACGTACACTCTTGCCGATGCCGTGCGGCAGGGGCACACTGCCGCGGACCATTTGGTCACTCTGCGTGGTGTCGATGCCCAGCGACATGTGGACCTCGACCGTCTCATCAAACTTGGCCCGCTTGACCTGTTTCAAAAGGGCAATCGCCCGCTTGACTGGAACCGGTCCTTCTTTGGCAAGTTTCTGGCGCAAGTTGCGCAGATGGTTCTTGAGCTTCTTGCCCATGGGCGGAGAATGCCCGGGTTGCTTGCCCTTCTTCTTCGTCGACTCCCCGGCTGGCGCGGTGATCGGCGCCGCGGGCGCTCCGGCTGTCGGGGCTGCCCCTTCCGTCGCGGCGGTCGGCGCCGTCTTCGCCTTGGGTTCTTTCGCCTTTTTCGGCTCTTTCTTGGTCGCGGGGGCGTCGCCGACGGTGGGCGCCGCCGCGGGGGTCGCCGCCGTTTCCTCAGGAGCCGGGGCAGATGCTTTCTTAGCCATGGTCGGTTCAGTCTTTCTGTGCTCGAGTCGTGCGCTTGGAGGACGAATAGCTACCGCCTAGCCCTCAACCAGAATGCCCATGCTGCGGGCGGTGCCTTCCACAATCCGGACGGCATGCTCGACATCGCGGGCGTTGAGATCTTGCAGCTTCTTCTTGGCGATCTCCTGCACCTGGATCGGACTCACTTTGAAGCCCTTGTACTTGCCGCTCCCCTTGGCCTTCTCCTCCGCGGGGATCAACTCGCCGCCCTTTTTCTTCTCGAGCGGAATGCCGGCCGCTTGCTTCAGCAAAACGGCAGCGGGAGGACTCTTGATGATGAACTCGAAGCTTCGGTCCGAGTAGACCGTAATCACCACCGGCACCGTGATGCCGCGCATCTCCTTGGTGCGGTCATTGAACTGAGAAACGAAGGCCCCGATATTGACACCATGCTGTCCAAGCGCCGGACCCACCGGCGGAGCCGGCGTCGCCTGGCCACCCACGACTTGCAACCGTATCTGGGCCGTCATTTGTCGCGCCATCGTCGTTCCTTACTCAGGCAGGAGTCCGTAGTCCCTAGCGGGGTTCTGTCCCGGCTCCGGAATACGGACGAGTCTAAACGTGCTCCACTTGCCAATACTCCAACTCGACCGGCACCGGTCGGCCGAAGATGGTCAACTCGACACGCACCAAGCCCTTGCCTTCGAGGATCTCCTTGACCTCACCTTCCATGCCCGCGAAGGTGCCATCCTTCACCTTGACGCGGTCGCCCCGGTCGTATTTCGGCTTGACGTGTTTGACGCCGGGAGCCTCCGCCCCTACACGCCCGAGCATGCGCTCGACTTCACGGTCGGACATGGGCGACGGCGGATGATTCAGACTGCCGCCGACGAAGTCGCCCACGCCGGAAGTTTCGCGAAACAAGTACAACATGCGGTCGTTATACTCCACTTCGACCATCAGGTAGCCTGGATAGAGCTTGCGCTCGCGCACCACGCGTTTACCGCCGCGATTCTCGATCACGCGCTCCACCGGGATGATCACCTGCGCGAAGAATTCCTCCAGTCCTTCGATCTTGACACGCCGTTCAATCGCTTCCTTAATCGATTCTTCCCGGCCACTCTGGACCTTGACCACGTACCAGCGCTTGTTGCTCGGGGGGGCTGGCGGCGGAGCTTTCTCCTCCGGTTCTTCTGCGCTTTCCGCTGGCAGCTCGTGCGTTGGCTCCTCCGCGCCCGTCTCGTCCCCGACGGCATCGTCCACGGGAGGCAGCGGGACCGACTCGGGAGGAGGCGCAGCCGGGGGCGGCGTCAGATTCGGCTCCGGCGCCGGAGTATTCATGGCTGCTGATTCGTCGTTCATGGGCTCGAGCCCTCATGCGCACAGACTCGACTCCGAGCCGCGCGCAACTCCTACGGTTACCAATCCTGGGGGCCGGCTTGCTTCTTTTCCTCGGTGTGCGTTTGGATCACCTGGACCCAGGTGAGGGCCTTGAACCAGAACACATCAACGACGAAGAGGAAGATCGTGAGCAGGATCACCGTGGTCAGCACCACGATCGTATCTTGCACCAACCGCTTGCGCGTCGCCCACGAAACCTTGTTCAGCTCGGCCTCCGTCGCAATGAGGAAGTCGGCAAAGGGCGGGAAATTCACCACACGATATGCTAGCCACAGAGTCAGGAGCGTCAACAGGAGGGGGACCGTGTAGCGCACGTT
>JBGQLF010000328.1:0-8745 GCA_041499985.1 Gemmataceae bacterium | reverse complement strand
TGGCTCTGGTGGCCAACCCTTGAAAGCCTATCACAGGCCTTCTTCGGGCGAGGACCCCCTCGACCCGCGAGGGGGGACCGCCTTTCCTCATGTCCTCATGCTATCTTGAGGGTGAGCATCTCCTGGCCCGTCCGCGCCTCCCACACCTTCACGTCGGTAACCGCCCACGGCGGTCCGCTGCCGGTGCCCGAGGCCAGGCGTTTGCCATCGGGGCTGTAGGCCACACTGTGGACAAAGGTGGTGTGCCCGAGAGTGAGGAGATCCGCGTGGCACAGCCGGTAGAGATAATGCCATTCGAAGCCGCGCAGATCGGTTTCCCCCGGCTTGGGGTGGTGTTGCTCTAACAGTTCCCGCGCCCGGTCGGTGCCGCCCGCATCCCAGGCGTGCTGCGCCAGGATCATATGGGCCGCATACAGCGTGCGCTGAAGCCGGTCGTTCAGGGCGCGAACCTCATCGCGCTGCCGCTGGGCTTCATCGCGCTGCTCCTGAGCTTCGCGCTCCTTGGCCTGGGCCTGAGCGGTGTTGGCGTTGGCCTGTTGCTCGTGGGCCACGGCCACCTGCCATTGCCCGAGCACGCCCACAAAGCCCAGCGCCGCCACCAGCACGATGGCCGCGCTCAGGCCGGCAACCAGCGAGTTGCACCGGCCCCAGCGCCCCAGGCGCTCCAGCGGGCCGAGGCGCCGGGCCTGGATCGGCTCGTCGGCCAGGTAGCGGCGCAGGTCCTCGGCCAGGTCGTCCGCGGAGGGGTAACGCCGCCTTGGGTCTTTCTCGATCGCTTTCATGAGGATAGTCTCCAAATCACGAGGAATACGGGGGTCCAGCACACGCAGCCGGGCCGGCTCCTGGTGCCCGATCTGCTCCACCAGGTGCAGGCGATCCTTGCCGTCGAAGGCCGGCCGCAGCACCAGCAGCTCATACAGCGTCAAGCCCAGGGCATAGACATCGGCCCGGGTATCGCACTCGCCGCGGAAGCGCTCCGGCGCCATGTAGCGCAGCGTGCCGACGAGGTCGCTGGTGTCGGTCAGGGCAGCGTCTTGCGTCTTGACCAGGCCGAAGTCGCTGACCCAGACGACGCCCGTGGTGTCCAGGAGCAGGTTGGCCGGCTTGATGTCGCGGTGAATGATGCCGCGGGAGTGGGCATAGGCCAGCGCCTGGGCCACCTGCAACCCCAGCCGTGCCGCGTTGCGGCAGTAGCACTGGTAATTCGACGCCACCGACGACAGCTCCGAGTGGTCCGGCAACGCTGCTGCGGTCGTCTCGACAGGCCCAGGCACTGGCTCGGCGGAGGGGGCAGGCACGGGTTCATGGTCCGCCGTGCCATTGGCGGCGACCGGTTCGAACTCTCCGGTCCACAGCGACTGGGCCAGGGGGCCCGCTGGAGCCGCTGCTTTCTAGTCCGCAGCGGGTGTACTGCCGGCTCGCAGGCGCTGCAATTCGCGGAAGACCTCGTCGAGCGCCTGGCCGCGGATGAACTGCATGGCGTAGTAGCAGATGTCGCCCTGTTGGCCGACGTCGAAGACCGGCACGATGTTCGTGTGGTGCAGTTGGGCGGCGGCCCGCGATTCGCGGCGGAAGCGCGCCAGCAGCTTGGCGTCCTGTGCGGCCGGGCCGAGCAAGACCTTCAGGGCCACGCGCCGGCCCAGCGATTCCTGTTCCGCCTCGTAGACGACACCCATCCCGCCGCGGCCGATTTCGCGGAGAATACGGAAGTCGCCGAGCTGCTCCAGGGGCGCACTCAGCCCAGCGACGGGGGCAGCCGCCTCGCTGCCGGTCTGGTCTCCGGAGCGCGGCTTGAACTCCTCGATGAGTCCCAGCGCCGGGAAAAAGGCTCGGATCTCGTCAGCCAAGTGCGGATAGCGCTGAAGGTACTCGGCGACCGTCGGCCGTTGGCCCTGGCGTCGGCGTTCCAGGAACTCCTCGGCCAAGGCTTCGACCGACAGCGAAGAGGAAACAGGCTCGGACATGACGATTCTCCCGGCGATGGTGAGGCCTACACGACCCCATCAGGAAGGATCCAGCAGGCCCGGAATGCCTTGCAAGATGGTCTGAAGCCGCTTGAGGGCACGAACGTAACGCTTGCTGGCCGCCGACGGATCCAGGTTGAGTACCTGGGCGGCTTCGGCGTTAGAAAGCTCTTCAAAATGCCGCAGGGCGATAATTTCGCGATCGAGCGGGTCCATGCCGTTCAAGGCGGACTGGAGCTGCACCTGGATCTCGGCGCGAATCATAGCTTGGCTGGGCGTCGAGATCCGTCCCAGCAGTTGCTCCGCCAGCGACACGGAGCTAGCCTGGGGCAAGGCGCCGCGATAGAGGGAGACTTCCGGACCCGCATCCCGCAGTGCCGCTCCCAGGTGCTGCCGGTGAATCCGCATGAGCCGCTGTCCCGTCACCAACCGCAGCCAGAGGAAGAACGACATCTCCGGCTTCTTCAAGTAGTGGGGCAGCTGCTCCGCCACGTCGAGATACGCATCCTGGAGCACGTCGGACGGATCGACGCGCCCTTGTAGCCGTCGGTCCAACCGCAGGCGAACCATCTGCCGCAGCCGTTTGCGGTAATGGCTGAAGAGCGCGGCCAGCGCGGCCTCGTCGCCATGGCTGGCGCGGCGGAGCAGGTCGTCGTTGGTGTCATCCAGGCGATCGGCCATGACTGGGTCCGTAGAGAGATACTTGCGCGGCGGCGCGGTTTATCGACAGGTTTGCGGCATTTTTTTCATGCGGCGACATTTTTTGTCGAACGGAATGCAGCGGCGCCGACTCTAGGTGCGTCTGAGGTTCGGATTGAAGATATCCGGCGGCGAGGCCTGGAAGTGTAGGAAAAACCACCGGCAGAGCGAAGCGGCAGCCATAGCGGCAGGTAGCTCACGGTCGGTAGAATAGGAGGCGTAACGGTGGCGCGCAAGGGGAGCGCTGCCCTGCCGAGGAGCCAACCATGCCGATGCACGACTGGACCCGGGTGGAAGCGGGAATCTTCCACGCCCATCATCATGAGTGGATTTCCGAGATTTCGCGGGCGCTGAATCGTGGGTTGTTGCCGGCCAGCTCCTACGCTTTGCCGGAACAGGCCGCGGCCGGTTATGGCTCTGACGTGCTCACCCTGCAAGACCAACGCACCAACGAGGAGGAACCCAACGGCGGCGTTGCCACTGCTACGACGCTTCAGACCCGCCCACAGACTCGGTTTATGGCCGAGATCGACACTCCGCTCTATCCCCGCTTGAAGAGTGCGATCGCCGTCCGGCACGTGAGTGACGACCGCCTGGTCGCCTGGGTCGAGATCGTCTTCCCTGGCAACAAAGCTGGCCAACGTCCGTTCCAGGAGTTCATCAATAAAGCGTGCGAGCTGCTCGAGCGTCGCATCCATCTGCTCATTGTCGATCCGTTTCCTCCTGGTCCGCGCGATCCGAACGGTGTTCATGCCGCGATCTGGCAAGAGTTTCAAGGAGACTCATTGCAACTGCCGGCCGACAAACCGCTGACGTTGGTCGCCTACGAGTGCGACCAGACCACGCGGGCGTACATCGAGCCGGTGGCGGTCGGCGATGCACTACCGATGATGCCGGTGTTCCTGGAGCCCAACGGCTGCGTCATGGTGCCTGTGGAGGCCACGTACCAGACCGCGTACGCGGTCCTGCCGCGGAGGTGGCAGCGGGTGCTGGAGGCGCTGCCATGAGCGCCCGCACCGACCTTCAAGCTCAGCTGGACGCCCTGGATGCTACCGGGCCGGAACGCACCAGCCGATTGGTGGATCAGATTCTGCGCGACGCCCTGCGGCGCTCGGCCAGCGATATTCACCTGGAGCCGACTTCTCGGGCGGTCGAAGTCCGCTATCGCCTGGATGGAGTGTTGCAACGCGTGGCGTCCTTGGGTCGTGAACTGGCCCCGAATATCGTGGCCCGTCTCAAAGTGCTGGCGGAGCTGCTGACGTACCGCCTCGACGTTCCCCAGGAAGGGAGCATTCGCCAGGACCAGAACCACTATGGCGCCGACATGCGCGTCAGTACCTTTCCCACGATCCACGGCGAAAAAGTGGTGGTGCGCATTTTTCATGCCTCGGTCCAGAGCCTGGATCTGGAACAACTGGGACTTCTCCCCGATCTCCAGACGGCGCTGACCGCTTTGCTGCGGGAGCGCACCGGAGCCATCTTCCTCACCGGCCCAAGCGGCAGCGGCAAGACGACCACGATTTATGCTTGTCTGCGCCATCTCCTGCGCGGGGAAGCTGGCGGCCGTCATATCGTCACGATTGAAGATCCTGTCGAGCAGGTGATCGAGGGGATCAGCCAAGCGCAGGCCCGGCCCGGCACGGAGTTCGATTTCGCCCGGGGTTTGCGCAGCCTGTTGCGCCAGGATCCCGACGTCATCATGATCGGCGAGGTGCGCGACCGCGAGACGTCGGAAACCGCCATCCAGGCTGCCCTGACCGGCCATCTCGTCATTAGCACGCTGCACGCCGGGTCGGCCTGCGGCGTGGTGGGCCGGCTCCTCGAGATGGGCATCGAGCCGTACCTGCTGACCAGCGGCCTCAGGGGGATTCTGAACCAGCGCCTGGTGCGTGGCCTGTGCGCGACCTGCCGCCAGTCGGCCGAGGTCGCGCAAGGGGCAGGACCGGCATGGCGAGCGGTGGGCTGCGAGCGGTGCGCGGGCACCGGCTACCACGGCCGGTTGCTGATGGCGGAGTTGCTGACGCTGGACACGTCTCTGCGGCAAGCGATCCTGGACCGATCGGACACGACCAAGCTCGAGGCGGCCGCGAGCCGTCCGGCACGGCAGACAATCTGGACGGCGGCGGAGCGGGCTGTGGCGGACGGCTCGACGACGCTGTCCGAGATCGAGCGGGTGCTGGGGCCGCGACCAAAAGAGAGATAAGTGGGTAGCAAAGTTCCGTTGCAGTGAACTTGCTGCATTATTCCGTATTCCTTCCCTGCTCATCCGGCACTAACTTATGTGAGAGAACGCGCTCGGTGGCAAGCAGGGCTCCAATGTGGGTGGCACGCCCTGAGTCTTCGAAGGGCGTGGGGCTGCGGCAAACACGCCCTTCGAAGACTCAGGGCGTGCCACCCTAACGCGGCGGAAGTGGATGCGGACATGAACCCGGATGAGCTGATTGCGCTGAATGAAGAAATTGCCGGCATGGCTCGTGCCGGCCTGCCTCTGGATCAGGGACTGGCGGCCCTGGCACGCGAAATGGGGAAGGGGCGCTTGCAACAGGTCACGGCGACCCTGGCCAAGGATCTCCGGGCCGGCCAAACGCTGCCCCAGGCCCTCGAACGCCAGGCGGGGCGCGTGCCGCCTTTCTATGCGGGCCTGGTCACGGCTGGGATCCGGACAGGCCGCATCAGCGAAGTGCTGGCTACGCTGACCGTTTATGCCCGCTCGCTGGTGAACTTGCGGGCGATCATCGTGGATGCGCTCTTTTACCCCGCCGTGGTGCTGGTACTCGCGTTTGGTCTCTTCGGTTTTGTCTCTTTCTTCATTGTGCCGCGCTTCGAGCAGATCTTCCGCGACTTCAACATGAAGTTGCCGGCCCTCACCGAGGCCGCGCTGACGCTGGGCCGGCAGCCGTGGCAGTTCATCGTCCTTCCAATCCTGGCGCTCGTCCTCGGTCTGTTCCTGCTCCGGCTGATCCTGCGGTCCACCGAAGGCGGTCGCTACCTCTGGGCCCGGTCGGTCTACGCGCTGCCGGTTGTGGGTACCTTGATCCGCGCTGCACGCCTGGCAGCGTTTACTGAGCTGCTCGCCATCCTGATCGATCATGAGACGCCTTTACCGGAGGCTTTTCGGCTGGCGGGCGAGGCGTCGAGTGACCCAGTCATGGCAGGTACGGCGCGACAGGTGCACGAAGGTCTGAACCAGGGCCATTCGCTCGGCGATGTGTTGCGGGGACGCGGGCTGGTCCCCGAATGGGTCTCCTGGATGACAGGGCTGGGCGAGAGGCGGGGCACCCTGGGCAAGACGCTCCATCTGATTGCCGAGATGTATCGCCGGCAGGTGGAGATGCGAGCCGCTCTCCTGCGCAGTATTTTGCCGCCGTTCCTCATCATTGCCACGGCGGGCGTCTTCGCCATCTTCTTCGTCGTCGCCATGATGCTGCCCATGATCAAGCTCTTGGAAGGACTGAGCAAATAAGTAGAGGACAGAGGACAGAAGACAGAGCACAGAAGACAGAAGACAGAGCACAGAAGACAGAGCACAGAAGACAGAGCACAGAAGACAGAATTCTGTGGTTCTGTCTTCTGTCTTCTGTCCTCTGTGGCTCTTTTCCTGCGGGTCGGGACCGACGTATGAGCCGTTTCAAGCATGCACTGGGAATCTTCGCCACGGTCGCGGGGCTGATGGTGCTCTTCATGGTGGTCGGCCTGGCGCTGGTCCTCGCGGGGATAGCGCCCGGCTTGCCCTTCCTGCTGCTGCTGATGCTGGTTTATGGTTGGATGCTGTCGGCCTACCTGCACTATCGCCAGGGCCGGCAAGAGGAAATGCTGCACTTCTTGAGCACGGCGACGGAATCGCAAGCACCCCTGGCACCAGCCCTGTGGGCCTACCTGGACGACCGGCCCCAGGGAGCCTTGCGTGAATTCTGGGTCGCCGTGCTCTTGTTCTTCGTCCTCCCAGGCTATTACTGGATCTGGCACCGGCGGCACAGTTATGACCAGAAGGTGGCCCAGGTCGCCAGCGCCCTCGAACTGGGCGATTCGCTCCCCGATGCCTTGCGCGCGGCCCCCGGCGTCGTGTCGCGCGATATGGCCCTGGCCGTGGAGGTTGGTCAATACACCGGCCGGCTCGACCTGTTCCTGCACGCTTCGCTCCCTCGCCGGCTGGCGCCGGTGTGGCTGGAACTACTTCCCCGCCTCCTCTATCCGCTGTTGCTCTTGCTGTTCGTGAGCGGCCTCACCGGATTCTGGATGACCTTTCTCCTGCCCAAGATGCAGCGCATCTTTGCCGAGTTCGGCGCCGAATTGCCCACCGCGACACAGCGGCTCGTTGCCTTCGGCGACCTGGTGCCTGCAACCGTGCCCCTGCTCCTTCTTGGCATTGCGGCACTCGTGGCGGCCCTGTTCGCCAGTTCCACTTTGCGCTGGTACTTGCCCGGGATGGCCTATGTTTATCGCCGACAGGTGCAGAGTCACGTACTGAAAACCCTGGCCGTCCTCCTGGAGGCGAATACACCCGTGCCGGAAGCACTGACTCTGCTCGCCGACTCTGAGGGATTTGCCCCGGTGGTACAGAGACGTTTAGAGGCCGTGCGTCGCCGGATCGAACAGGGTGAACCGCTGGCGGATAGTCTGCGCCGGGGAGGGCTCCTCCCGGCTTCCTTCGTCCCGCTGGTACAAGCGGCCGAGCGTGCCCACAACCTGCCGTGGGCCCTGAGGGAGTTGGGCGAAACGCTGGCCGACCGGACCGTGCGTGCTCTGCGCCGGTTCAGTCAGTTCGTTTTTCCGCTGGTCGTGGTAGCGCTCGGACTCTTGGTCGGCTGCATCGTGGTCGGCATATTCATGCCCCTGATCGATCTGATGACAAGGTTGGCACAATGACAAACAGACAAGGAGACAAGGAGACATTGCCTTCCCGTGCCGGCCGCCGGGGCTTCACCGTCCTGGAAATCATGGTGGCCCTGGGTCTTCTTTCCGTGGCCATGGTGCTGGTGGCCCAGCTCGGCCTCTGGAGCCTGAGTGAACGGCGGCGGAATGCGCTGCGGCAAGAAGCGCTGGAAACCGCCGCTAATCTGTTGGAGTCGGCGCAGGCCAGCTCGTGGGAGGCTCTCACGCCGGAATGGGCAGCGGCGCAACGGCTGCCGGACTTCTTGGCCCAGCGCTTGGAAGAGGCCAAGCTCACGGTTCGGGTGGAGCCGGAAGCGTCCCGCCCACGAACCAAACGCGTGACCGTGGAAATCGCTTGGCGGCTCAGCAACGGCATGCCGGCCCAGCCGGTAGTCCTGGTGGGTCTGTTTAGCGCGCGCAGCACCCAGCCGTCCGGAGGCCAACCATGAGAGCAGACGTCCGATCGTTTGCGTGCGCCACGGCTGTGTCAGCCGTGGCTCGGCGTCCCCCACGGCTGACACAGCCGTGGCACACCGGCCATCGATCCGGTTTTTCGCTCGTTGAGATCGTAGTAGTGATGGCAGCCCTGGGAGTGCTCATGCTGCTCGGCACGTCGATTCTCGTCGGCACGTTTCAGGTGCAGCGCGCTGCCGCGACAGCCCTGAATCAGTTGAGCGAGCGGAACACCTTGGCCGACCAATTTCGCGCGGACGCGAGCCGGGCGATTGCCGCACCGGACCGCGCGGACCAGTGGACGGCCAATCCCACGTGCCTCCTGTTGCGCCAGGCGGAGGGTGGGCACATGGTCTATCGTTGGCAGGAGGGCCGTCTGGAACGATCGCGATTGCCCAGCGGCGAGACGCAGAGGCTGCCCGTCGGGCCGGAAGGCGCCGCGGTGGAGTTTCTGCGGCCCAGCACCAACCGCGGCGTCGTCACGCTGCGACTCAGCCTGCCGCGGTCGCACGGCACCGTGACCCCCGCGCTGGAGATCGCGGCCGCGTTGGGAGGAGACCTTCGATGAGACAGCCACTTCCGGGCAGGCGATTCCTCTCGGGCCGTCGTCGTGCGGTCGCGGCGATGTGGATGCTGGTGGTCTTGGTGGTGCTGATGGCCGTGATGGGCACCACCACCTGGCAGCATCTGACCGCCCGCCGCTTGCTCGACCGGCGCCACCAACAACTCCAGGCTGCCTGGCTGGCCCGAGCGGGCG
>JBGQLF010000327.1:0-8750 GCA_041499985.1 Gemmataceae bacterium | reverse complement strand
CACGGTCGCCGGCTTCGTGACGAAAGCGCTCGACAAAGTGGGCCACGAGGATCGGGATGTCTTCACGCCGGCTGCGCAGAGGCAGCAACCTGAACTGCACGGTGTTCAACCGATAGAAGAGGTCCTGCCGGAAGTTGCCACCGGCGATCTCTTGTTCGAGATTGCGGTTGGTGGTGGCTAGCACGCGCACATCGACGCGCACCGTTTCGGCTCCGCCGACCCGCTCGAACTCCTCCGCTTCGAGCACGCGCAGGAGCTTGGCCTGGAGCTTGACCGAGATTTCACTGATCTCGTCGAGCAGCAGCGTCCCGCCGTGGGCCCACTCGAAGCGGCCGGCTCGGCTCTCCGCCGCTCCGGTGAAGGCGCCTTTTTCATGCCCAAATAGCTCGCTCTCCACCAGGCTTTCCGACAGCGCCGCACAATTGACACAGACGAACGGCTTGCGGACACGAGGACTGCATCGATGAATGAGGCGCGCCACCAGTTCTTTGCCGGTGCCGCTTTCACCTTCGAGGAGGACCGACACCTTGCTCGCCGCCACGCGCTGGGCCTGTTCGAGGAGGGTGAGCATCCGGGCGGAGCGCGTCACGATCTCGCCACCCGGCGCGAGCACGGAAGGGGCTTCGGCCAGGAACGTGCCGAGATCCTGCGCCGACTCGAGAAGCGCGCGGGTTGGCGCGCACACTTGGCCTGGTAAGCACTCCGAAGCGTCGCCGGGAGCGGTCGTGGGTTGGACGCCAGTCGAGGCCGTACACGACCGAGTAGCCGGCGCATCCAAGCGCAGTGTGGGGCTTGCCGGGTTCCTCATCGGCTTCCTCTCCTTGTGGCACCGAGCCGAGCCAGGGGCGGCAGGCGTACTCGTCGCGGTGTTTACCGCTCTGCCTTAGAGGTGAAGGTGTTCCGGACCTCCCGGTAGGCACGCCGCATCTGTTGGCCGCGGATCACGCTGTCAAGCCGTGGTGCCAGAGCGATCTTTTGCCGCAGGGCTTCCTGTTCGGCTCCGTGGAGGCAGCGGGCGAGACGCTCAAGTTGCTCGGCGACCTGCTCGAGGACCTTCTTCAACTCGGTCCCCGGTTTCTGGCCCTTCTTCTGCCAGGCTTGCTTGGTTGTCGCAATGCGGGCCTCGATCACTGCCACCTGATCGAGATGCACGGCGAGCGTGTGCAGCTGCGCGTCGGCACCCAGCTCCTCGTGGAGAGCCCGCGAGAGATCTTCCGCCAGGGCCAGCGCCTGGGTGTAGTGGTCGGCCTCTTCGCGGTAGGCCTGGCAAAGCAGCGCTTCGGGCACGCCCGTCATGGCTTGGCTCCTGCTTTCGCCTCCCAGGCCTTGCGGCGCTGGCGGACTTGGTCCAACTCGGCTTGCAGTTGTTGGCGCCACTCGATGGAACTTAGCTGCCATTGCGCACAGTCCACCAGGATGTCGCCTCCTTTGGCATTCGCCACCTCACGGAAGAGCGTGCTGGCTTCGGCCAATTTCCCCTGATTGCGCAAACAGGTAGCGATCATGTATGGGACAATCAGACGGTTGTCGGCGGCTAGGCTGGAGGGATCGACCATGCGATAGGCGCGCAGCGCGCCCGCGTAATCATCCGTGCGAAACAGCGACTGGGCCAGGGCCAACGCATCTATAGGCCGGTTGAGCGCGACGGAGATAGGGATTTCTGCCACGTTGGCTTTCGTGCCAGGCGTGGGCTTCTGTGGAACCGTCGCCGAGGCTTCCCGCGGGATGGGCACCAGCGGCATGATCATCGGTCCGGGCGATGAGGGCGCTTTCTCCGCCCCGCTCGCTTTGCTCCGGGCGTTCTGGACGGCCACTTTGGTGAGGAGCTGGCTGACGCGTAAACGCAGCAGGGCGATCTGCTCCTCGGTAGCGCTCCCCGCAACGAGGGGTTGCGAACTACCGGGGTTCCGCTCCCCTTCCAAGCCTTCGCGCTCGGTCTTGAGCTGGGCCAACTCATGCTGCCAACTCAGCCCAGATGGAAGCAGGTTCGGCCCCTCCTCACCGGGGGAGCCGGCAGTACCGACTGGCCGGGATGCGCTCGCGAGGTTGGGCGCGTTCGTCGATCCGTCCTGGGCCCAGACCGCAGAGGTCCCCAGCAGCAATCCGAGCCAGGCAACCTTCGTATACATGGCATTTCTCTTATCGACTTTTCATCCGGCTTGGGATAAGCCCTAATGAGCGTGCGGAACAATCCAAGCTTAGCAGATCTTCCGTGGCGACTGGCGGCCTGGAGCCCCGTCGGGGTCAGAATTGCTGACCTGAAAGCTTGGTCTGGTCGAAAAGATCCGCTGTCATGGAGAACCGGCGCCAGAATTATCGTCACCTCTTCGTGCCGCCACAGCTCTGCGTGGAGCTCCAGGCGCCGGCCCAGGGGGCAATCTGCCTGGGCGCTCTCCTCGACCTCTCGATTGGAGGCATGAAGATTCGGCTGGATGATCTCACCCAGCCCCTGGCATTACATGGGCGTTGCCTGGCCCGCTCGGTCCTGGCTGCCGGCCATCTGCGCCTGGCCCTGAGCGCCGCCATCGTTCATCTGCAAATCGGCGAAGATGGTCGTTACCTGGGTCTCCGTTTCCTGCCCTCGGTCGATCCCCGCGTCAATGAGCAGCGCGAGCAAGTCATCTGGCGGTTCTTGATGGAGGAGCAACGACGCGGCATCAAGATCCGCAGCGAGGAAGCGTGACGTCGCCCTCGTTCCCACGCGCAGAGCGTGGGAACGAGGCCATCAAGAATCCGGCAACTGCCCCATATAACACCGCGCCGCCCGCCGATGGTCGCCGAGTTGTTCGTACGCCTTGCCCATCAACTTCAGGATCAGCGTGGCGTCCGCGGCTCCTGGTTGTTGCAAGAGTTTGCGGCACCAGGTCAGACAATCTTGGGGGCGTTTTTCTTGCAAGGTAATCTCCGCCAACCGCAAGAGCGCGCGCGGCACCCACTTGGTCGTTTCCTTGCTTGCCAGGGAGGCGAACAGCTGGAGCGCCGCCTCGCGCCGGTCCGCCGTGTAGAGCGCTTCCGCCAAAATGAAGGTCATCTCTGCTGCCAGGGGCCCGCGCAGTTCGCGGAGAGCATTCTCGTAGAACGCGACCATCTGCTCACCCATGCCCAGGTCGCGATACGCCTGACCCACGAGCAGTTTCCCCGCGGGTCCGAGAAGCGGATCTTCCCGCACGGCGAGCAGCGCGGCCAGCAGGCCACTGGCTTCACGTTGGACCTGCCGCGCGGCCACGGTGCCGCGGTAACGGGCCAGCGCATCCAGAAAGGCGGCGACGGCGCGGTAGGGCGGCTGGCCGATAACCAGACGATTCTCGAGAAGAATGGCATTGGCGGCCCGCGGATTCTCCGTCAAGAGATAGGCCACGCCGAGCGCGACCGTGGCCGCTGGCTGCGTCGGCGAACCGACCGACGAGGAGATGGCACGGCGCAGCGGCACGATGGCCAACTCCGGCTCGCTCTCTTCCAAGTACAACTGGCCGATCCGCAGGTATGCCAGCGGGGCCAACTCATGGCCGGGTGCCCGATCGACCACGCGATAGAGTGCGTTGCGGGCCCCCGTGGAGTCACCCAGCCGGCGCTGCGTCAAACCCAAGTTGTAATAGGCTTCGGTCAGCATCGGTGAGCGCGGCGATTCCTTGATCAGGCGTTCATACCAGGCTCGGGCCTCCTTCAGACGGCTGCTGGCCACCTCCAGGTTGCCAAGCTCGAGATAAGCCGCCGGTGTGAGCGGATGTGCTGGGTACGCCAAAACGGCATCGCGCAGGGCGCGCTTGGCCAAGGCGATCCGATACGATGGGTGTGCTTCCTTCAGCCCTTCCTCGACGCTGGTGAGGTTGAGCACGCCGTCCTCCACATGCCACATCAGGCCGAGTGGGTCGGCCAGAGCTCGCAGGATGTCGTAGAGCGGCAAACTCTCCACCAGGACTGCGGTGCTGCGCTCCGCCACTTGCTGCTGTGCCTGCGGGGTCCACTGCACTTTCAGGCCGCATTGCTCCGCCAGGCTTTCGAGAATGGCCGAGACGGTCGCGTGCTTGACCGAGGCCCGCACCAGAAAGCCTTCCGGGTTGGCCCCGAACCGCTGCACGACGACGTAGTCCTCGCCCGGCTCCAAATTGGCCCCTTCCGTGTCCTTGATCGCTGTCACCCAATCCAGGGCGCGCTCCACCGGCCAGTCCGTGGCAGTATGCGCCGCGACCCCGTCCACGAGTGGAGTGGGTTTCACCGGACGCAGCGCTTCCACGGTCAGGGCCAACCCGAGCAAGTAGCGTGCATCGGCCAGATAGGCCTGGTTGCGCAGCACCGGCTGGGCCGAGCGCATGATGAGATCTCCGAGCAGAGGTTTTGCCTCCACAGGTCGGCGCATGCGAATCCAGACCCGCGCCTGGCCCAGTTGGGCCGCGGCAGCGAGAGCTGGGGCCGGGCTTCGGCTCGCGAGGGCACGGTACGCGGCAATTGCCTGGTCCCACCTTCCCAGACCTTCCAGACACAGAGCCACGCGATACTGCACCGCGTCGCGCAACGAAGCCGCCGCTCCGTCGTTCAAGGGTTGATAAAGAGCCAGGGCAAGCTCATAGCGGCCCAGACGGAGCAGATCATCGGCTCGGCTGATGCCGCCAATGGGCGGAGGGGATGCGGATGGTGCTTCCGGCGTCGCTTCGGACGGGAGCGAGCGACCCGTGTACGGAAGGACCTCCAGAGCCTCCTGCGTGGGTTCCTTCTCCGGCACGGCGCGTTTCCAGGCCAGATAGCCGCCGACCAACAGGCCGAGCTGGAAGAGACAGAGCACTGGCCAGACCATCCGTACCGCCGGGGCCAGCCAGACCTTCCTGGGAGACGCATCTTCCTCCGGCTCGCTCTCCGGAGCGGCGGGAAGCTCGGCCACACGGAGAGGACGAGGAGCATCACCGGAAGGCATAATCCCGCACTTTCCTTACAGTCGTTACAGTTTGCCTACGCACTAGGGGAGTATCGGCCCAGGCGTGGGTTTTCTTGAAGGATAATCCGCGAATTGGATTCTCTGCAAGTTCCCTGCAAAAGCTTCGATCATTATCTTAGGCATTCGCCCCCGAAGGAGTGCGCGTCATGCGAATTGACAATCGTTTTGCTCAGCCCGTTCCGGACCCGATCGAAAGACCGCAAACTCCGTCCGGCGAGGCCCGTCGCTCCGACGAGGCGACGAAAGTCACCCTGGAGACACAATCCTATGTTCCCGCGTCCGAGATCCCGGCAGTACTCGAGCAGGTCGACTTGGAGCCGGAACTCCGCCCCGAAGTTCTCAAAAAGGTCGCGCAGCGTCTGGCCGACGGGAACTATTTGACCCGCAAAGCCGCGGAGGCCACCGCTGCGGCCATCCTCGGGAACCAATAAAGTACGCCATCGCTTCGCGGAAGCCATTTTCCTACGCACTTCTCTCTTGCCCGTCCCCCCAAGCCTCGTTACCGCTCCGCGCTTCCTCTTCCCATTCTCTGTCATTTTCCTTTCTTCCAGTACAATTCCTGAGCCAGGATAGTACACAACGAGAAAAAGTTCCCTATTCGCACGGGTTCGATTGTCTTCCCGCCCTGAGCATGGAATAACTTGGATAAGCTAGGGCCGGGTGAAAACATAGGCAAGCAGGACCGCTGGCAGTCCTGGTCCGAGCAGATTACCTCTACGGGAACTCAATCATGGCCTTGGTCATCACCAATAACGTGGCGTCCTTGACGGCACAGCACAATCTGTCGCGGACATCGACCAATCTGAACCTGTCGCTCGAGCGCTTGTCCTCCGGCTTGAAAATCAACCGAGGTGCTGATGGCCCGGCGGCTCTGGTCATTTCCGAACAGCAGCGCGCGCAGATTGCCGGCCTCAAGACGGCCATCGACAATACCTCCAAGGCCGTAGCCCTGGTGCAGACAGCGGAAGGGGCGCTGAACGAGATCAACAGCCTACTCGTCCAGATCCGCGGCCTGGCACTCGATGCAGCCAACAATGGCGTCAACGATGCCAATTCCCTCGCGGCCGACCAGGCCCAGGTCAGCAATGCCCTGGCCACGATTGACCGTATCGCCAACAACACTCAGTTCGGCACCAAAAAACTTCTCGACGGTTCCGCCGGCATCAACGGCACGGCCAGCGATAGCAATGTTACTTTCCTGAACGCAACCAGCGACACGTCTCCCGGGGTCTATGACGTCAATATCACCCAGGCCGCCGAGCGGGCGTTCGTCAAGGTCGCTCAAATCCAGACGCAACCCCTGGCCCAGAACGAGACCCTGACGCTGAATGGCGTCTCGATCAAACTTGCAGCCGGCTCGACCGTGTCGCAGGTCCAGAGCCAGATCAACCAGTACACGGACCAGACTGGGGTGGTAGCCGAGAACCATGCCATTAACCTGACCGGTAATAGCGCCTTGACCACCCTCGACAACACCAACAAGCCCGTCGCAGCGGACGCCACCACCAGGCTCGTGGACCTCCTTCCCAGCACCGGGACCAATTTGCAGACGGGAGACGTGATCAACTTTTCCGGCACCGACTCGGCCGGCACTGCGTTCAAGAGCAGCTTCACGCTCACGACCGGCAACGAAACCGTCGGCGACCTGCTGGGTGCCATCTACGGTGCCACGGGCGACACCATCGATACGGCAACCATCGATAGTACAGGCCGCTTGCATATCGCCGGTGTGCAGGCCAATGCCACCAACAACTCCCAGATCTCCCTGAACTTGTCTGGCGTCGTCGCCAACAAGGGCAACGTCGCTTTCGGGACCTTCACCGGCGACCCCGGCGAAACCCGCCTCCGCACCGTCCAGTTTGGCAGCAACGCCACCATCACGGTGCAATCAAACGTGGCGGCGACTGCCGCGGGCGACTCGAGTGGTTTCGGAACGACCCTTCAGACCGATGCCGGCGCCGATGTGGCCGGCACGATTGGCGTCTACCAGGCGACCGGCCACGGTAATGTGCTCACCGGCGCGGACACCGATGGTGCCAAGGGTATCAGCATCGAGGTTTCGGGGCTCGATCCGACGGTGGCAGCCAGCTACCGGACGGCCTCGGGCCCACTGGGAACCTTGACGGTCCTGGACAAATCCTTGAACTTCCAGATTGGTGCGAACGCGGGCCAGACAGCCAAGGTGACGGTGGACAATATCAAGACGTCGGCCCTGGGACTCAATATCACCGGGAACCTGTTCAACAAGCTCAGTGATATCGACGTCCGCACTTCGCAGGGGGCCCAGGACGCCATCGCCCTGATCGACAAGGCGGTCAACGAAGTGACCAATCTGCGCGGTACCCTGGGTGCCTTCCAGCAGCAAACCTTGCAGTCGACGTCGAACAACCTGCAAGCAACACTGGAGAACACCACCAATGCAGAGTCGGTGATCCGTGATACCGACTTTGCCAGCGAGACGGCTAACTTTACCAAGAACCAGGTGTTGCTCCAGGCTGGCACTACCGTCTTGTCCAATGCCAACCAAATCCCCCAGCTCGTCCTCGCCCTGTTGAAATAAGGCCGGGAAGCGATCCGGAACTGATTGGACGCGCTCCCTCATCACACCTCCAGGCCATGAGCTGTCCGCAGTTCATGGCCTTTTTCCTTGGCAGATTCGGTCAGGCCGCTGGCCAGGATTCCGCCGCTCCCGTCGGGCCGACGGGACGGTTCCTGCTCAGCATTCCCCTACTCGGACCCTTCCGCCCCACCCTCCAGCTTCCCAGCGGCTGAGCCTGGAGTGCGGGGCGGAAGAAGTTGCTGATCCAAGTCCGGGAGCGAACTACAGGATAACGACGCCGTTGTTAGCGTGGAAGCTGATCGTACCACCGACCGTCAGAGTGGCGTTCGCGGCCTTGGTAATGTTTCCGTTGGCCGTGACCGTCAGGTTGCCCACGGCAATGTTGGTCGTCCCCATGACCAGGGCTCTGTTGTTGTTGAGGGTGACGTTGTTCGCCCCGGTGTTCGTGAGGGCGACGGCGCCGTTGAAGGCGTTGGCCTGGTCGAGGGTGATGGCGCCGTTGGTGGCGTTGAAGCTGGAAGTGCCCCCGACGGCAAGCGTGGCATTCGTCACCTGGGTGATGTTGCCGCGGGCCGCAACTACCAGGTTGCCGGTAGCAATGGTGCCATTCCCAAGGATCAGGTCTCGATTGTTGGTCAGCGTGACGGTGTTCGTGCCGGTGTTGGTGAGCGAGACGGCACCGTTGAAGGCGTTGGCTTGGTTGAGGGTGATGGCGCCATTGGTGGCACTGAAGCTGGCAGTGCCATTGACCGTCAGGGAGGTGTTGGCGGCCTGGGTGATGGCGCCGGTGGTCGTGACCGCCAGGTTGCCGCCGGCAATGTTGGCGGTTCCTAGCACCAGGGCCCGGTTGTTGGTCAGCGTAACGTCATTCGCGCCGGTGTTGCTGAGGGCAACGGCGCCGTTGAAGGCGTTGGCCTGATTGAGAGTGATGTTGCCAGTGGTGGCGTTGAAGCTGGCCGCCCCACCCACGGTCAGGGTGGTGTTGGCCACCTGGGTGATATCGCCGGTGGTGGTGACGCTCAGGTTGCCGGCGGCGATGGTGCTCGTGCCCAGTTGGAGGGCGCCGTTGTAGGTGACGGTGACGTTGTTGGCGCCGGTGTTAGTGAGGGAAACGGCGCCATTGAAGACATTGGCGCTTTGGTCGAGGGTAAGGGCGCCAATGGTGGCGGTGAAGCAGGCCGTGCCGTAGACAGCCAGGGCTGTGTTGGCGGCCTGGGTGATGGCGCCGGTGGTCGTGACCGCCAGGTTGCCGCCGGCAAT
>JBGQLF010000326.1:0-8764 GCA_041499985.1 Gemmataceae bacterium | reverse complement strand
GGGGGGGGGGGGGGTTGTCTTGCTCCCTCGCCCCCCCCCCCCCCCGTGTTTTCCTTCCACCCCCCCCCAGGGCCCGCGCCACCCTGGTTTGAACCAGGCCCGGTCCTCAGGGTTTCGACCAATCTTAAGTCCTTTCCATACAATCCCTTGCGCCCCATCAATTGTGCTTTACGTTGCCCCTCTTTTTCGCTATAATTCACTTTGTGGAGTCGGCCCGCGGCTATCGGGCCTGATCGACGTTAAATCCTTACGATTTAACCACTTGAGCCAAACTTTGACGTTCATGCGCTTTGTATCGACGCCGGAAAACCGCTCGGCCTTGCTGGCTGTGCAGCAGGTAGTGGCTTGTTTGGATTCGGACCGGCAGCCTCGGGTTGCCAATCCGCTCTTCCTGCACGGGCCTCCGGGTACGGGCAAAACGCATTTGCTGACCGCCCTGGCGGAGGAGGTCACGCGGCGCAACCTGAGCGCCGTGGTAACGATCCTCCCGGCCGGCGATTTCGGGCTCCTCGCCCAGCTACCCGATCCGACGCCGGGCGCCGAGGGCGACGGGTTGGCAGGCGCCCGTTCGAGCGACCTTCTCGGCGTCGAAGACTTGCAGCATTTGTCGGCCAAGGCGACAGAAGCGCTCGTGCAGCTTCTGGACGATCGCCTCGCGCGGCAGCGGCAGACGGTGTTCACGGCCACGGCTGGTCCGGGGCAGCTCAGCCACCTCTCAGCCCGGTTGGTGAGCCGCTTGGCAAGTGGATTGGTCGTCGCGTTGCAGCCGTTGCAAGCCGCCAGCCGACTGGCCTTGTTGCAAGACAGAGCTGCGCGGCGCCAATTGGCCGTTCATCGCGATGTGCTGGTCTGGCTCGCGGACCACCTCAACGGCGGGGGACGCCAGCTCGAAGGCGCCTTGGTCCAGCTAGAGATGCTGTCCCGGTTGCAACCGTACCCGCTGGACGTGGCCACGGTCACCGCCCACTTTCGCCAACAAGCCGAGGCCACTCTCCCTACGGTCGAACGCATCGCGCAGCGCGTCGGCGGCTACTTTCAGATCGAGCCTCGGCAGTTGCAGTCGCGGCGCCGCTCGCAGCGCATTGTGTTGCCGCGCCAGATCGGCATGTACCTGGCCCGGCAGCTGACGCCGCTGTCGCTGGAGCAGATCGGTGCCTACTTTGGTGGCCGGGACCACACCACCGTGCTGCACGCCTGCCGCAAGATCGAACACGCCCTTGGCCAGGACGCGGTCCTTTCCGGGACGGTGCGGCAGCTGCATGCGGACCTGGCGTGACGCGCCCTGTGGAAAAGCTTGTGTTAACTCGTTGACAACCTGTCGGCCGCGGATGGTAATTCCGCACACTAGGAACGCCGTTCGTCGAGGAAACCGATACCGTCAACGATCGCTGCCAGAGGAGCAACAATGGAGCAACAGCCTTTCCACTATGGTGTGTCGGCCCGAACTCCTGAGGCAGCAACAACAACTGTTGCGCCTCGCCGAGTTAAGAACACGAATCGATGGGCCCATACTTACTACTGCTGGTGAGAGAATGGAGCTCTGTTTTCTTTCTGCTCTCCTCATCAGGCCAGAAGATTTCTCTAGCCCAGGAAGGGTAAGGATGACGCATGAAGGTGCTGTGCCATCGCGAAGGATTGTTGTCGGCATTCCAATTGGCCAGCGTGGCCGTTCCTGCACGGGACCTCAAGCCGGTCCTGCGAAACGTGAAGGCCATCGCCGAAGGGGATCGGTGCACCTTCCTGGCCACGGATCTGGAACTGGGCATCCGCCTGGAGGTGCGGAGTGTGCAGGTCGAGGAGCCGGGGGAAGCCCTTTTGCCGGCAGCACGCATGTTGGCGATCCTGCGTGAATCAAGCGATGAGCAGTTGCACCTGTCAGCGGACGCGCAAACGTGCCTGGTGCGCGGCCAATGCAACGAATTCGAGATGGGAGGCGAAGACCCCGCCAACTTTCCCGACGTGCCGGAGTTCGCGGGTGAGCAATTCCACGAGCTCGCGGCCGGCATGCTGCGCGAGATGATTCGCCGGACCATTTTCGCGGCCGCGACCGAAAACCCGCGCTATGCCGTGACCGGGATCCTCTGGGAGCTGGAGGGCGAGAAGGCTCGGCTGGTGGCGACCGATGGCCGACGGCTCGCGGTAGCCGAGGGAACCGCGACGGCCCACGGTGGCCACGATACCCAGGGTCAAACGCATGTAGTGCCGACCAAGGCAATGCAGTTGCTGGAGCGAAATTTGCAGGACCCGGAGGAGCCGGTTCGCGTCAGCCTTCGGCCCAACGAGGCGCTCTTCAAGACGGAACGGGCGATGATCTATAGCCGGTTGGTCGAAGGCCGTTATCCGCCCTATCGCGAAGTTTTTCCCAAGAAGCAGACCATCAAGCTGCCCCTGACCGTGGGGCCGTTCTACGCCGCGGTTCGGCAAGCGGCCATCATGACCGATGACGAGAGCAAAAAGGTGGTGTTCAGCTTCGGCAAGAAGAAACTGACCTTGCAGGCCCGCGGAGCCGCGACCGGGCGCTCCAAGGTCGAGATGCCGCTGGAATACGACGGCAAGACGATTGACATCAATTTTGATCCTAAATTTCTGACCGAGATGTTGCGCGTGCTCAATCCGGACGATGCCCTGGTCGTGGAGCTGATTGATAGCGCCAGTGTGGCGCTGTTTCGTTGTGGAGACAATTACTCGTATATTGTCATGCCGTTGTCTTAACAGACTCGAACCAGAGGGCGGACAGCGCATGGCGGAAAAAGGTCCCGAACCCCTTGGGGAAATCCTGAGTCGGCTGTTCGCCGCACGGGGCTGGGGACGGCGTCAGGACCGCTTGCGCCTGGAAGAAGCGTGGGCGGCCGCCGTGGGCCCCGACCTCGCCCAACGCACCCGTGTCGGCAGTTTGCGCCGCGGGGTGCTCGAAGTGGTGGTAGAAAATGCGATCCTGTTGCAAGAATTGGCCCATTATCAAAAACGCCGGCTACTGGAGCAGTTGCGCAGTCGCTTATCGGGTACCCCCGTGAACGACCTGCGCTTCCGGACCGGCGTGTTGGACAAGTAGCATATGCGGTTTTCCAGGAGGGAAAGCGAGACTTCGGCCGAGCTCAAGAGCTGTCTAGAAATCAGTTGATCCTTTTTGTAGAACGGATTGCCACTCCGTCCTACGGCATCTGGCCAGCTGATTTCCGGACACAGCCTAACCGCAACGGTGCCACCGGAGCCTCGCCCTTCCGATCAAAAGGATATGGTAGCTATGAGTAACGACCCCAGTGTGATTGCCGATGTCGAGATGACCGCCGCCGAGCAACAGGCGAGCCAGCAGGCCGTGGATCAATACAGCTCGGATAACGTCCAGATCTTCCGCGACGCCGCCCACATCCGCCAGCGGCCCGGCATGTACATCGGCAACGTGTCCACGAGTGGATTGCACCACCTGGTGTACGAATTGGTTTATAACAGCGTCGACGAAGCCCTCGCCGGGCATTGCCGAGCGATTCACGTCAAGATCAACGTCGATGGCAGTCTCAGTGTCACGGACGATGGGCGTGGCATTCCGGTCGACGAGCATCCCGAGGCCAAGCGACCGACGTTGGAAGTGGTCATGACCACGGTGGGGGCAGGAGCCAAGTTCGATCATGATACGTACAAGGTTTCGGCCGGTCTGCACGGCATCGGGGCCAAGGCGGTGACGGCCCTGAGCGAATGGGTCGAGGCGGAGGTACGCCGCAATGGCCGGGTCTATACGCAAGAATATGAACGCGGCAAACCGATCACCGAGGTGAAGGATGTCGGCGCTGCCGGTAATCGCACCGGCACGCGTATCAAATTCCGGCCCGATCCCGAGATCTTCAAGGATGTGACGTTTGATTACGACACGCTGGAGGCCCGCTTGCGCGAATTGGCGTTCCTCAATAAGGGCCTGTGCATCAAGCTGACCGAGGAGCGGACCGGCAAAGAGGAAACGTTCAAGTACGACGGTGGGATCGCCGAGTTCGTCGAGTACCTCAACCGCGCCGAGGAGGTGCTGCACAAGCCGGTCTACATTGAAAAGACCCTGGACAACGTGCGCGTCGAAGTGGCCCTGCAATACGCCGCCAGTGAAGAGGAACGCGTGCGTTGCTACGCCAACAACGCCTACAATTCGGTCGGCGGCACACACCTGAGCGGCTTCCGGGCGGCCCTGACGCGGGCTTTGAATGGCTATGGCAGCAAGGAAGGGATGTTCAAGAACGACCTGGCGCCGATCGGCGAGGACTTCCGCGAGGGCATGACCGCTATCGTCAGCGTGCAGGTTCCCGAGCCACAGCTCGAAGCGCAGACGAAGATCCGCCTCAACAACCCCGAGGTGGAAGGGATCGTCGCCAGCGTGGTCAATGAGCAACTGAGCATCTACCTGGAGGAGAATCCCAAGGATGCTCTGAAGATCATGAAGAAGGTGATCCTGGCGGCCGAGGCGCGCGAGGCGGCGGCCAAGGCCAAGAAGGCTCTTAAAGATCGCAAGAGCATCCTCAGCTCGGGCGGGCTGCCGGGCAAGCTGATGGACTGCACCAGTCGTGATCGCGATGAGTCGGAACTCTTCCTGGTGGAAGGGCAGTCGGCTGGCGGCTCGGCCGAGAGTGGCCGCGATCGCCGTTATCAAGCAATCCTGCCGCTGCGCGGCAAGGTGCTGAATGTGGAGAAAGCCCGTCCGGAAAAGGTGTTGAGCAACGAGGAGATTTGCAGCCTGATCTCGGCGGTCGGCATCGACATCGGCAACACCGAGGACATCGCCAAGCTGCGTTATGGCAAGATCGTCATCCTGACCGATGCCGACGTGGACGGCCAGCACATCCGTACGCTGTTGTTGACGTTCTTCTATCGGCAGATGCTGAAGCTGGTCGAGAGGGGCCGGATCTTCGTCGCCCGGCCGCCGCTGTACAAGGTGACGCACCGCAAGAGCGTGCGCTATGTGCAGACGCCCGAAGAGATGAACCACGAGCTGATGGAACGCGGCCTCAACAGCACCCGCCTGCGGATCGAGAATCCCGCGACGCCCAGCGGGCAGGCTGGGGTCGTTGAAGGAGAGCGTCTGGTCCAGCTGCTGGAGCTGTTGAGCGAACTGGAGGATGTGCTGGTGATTCTGGAGCGGCGCGGCCTGAACCTGGTGTCGTTTCTGGGGCGGGCTGTCGGCGGCGTGTTGCCGATTTATCGGGTGTTGCTGGGTGGCCGAGAGCACTGGTTTGCCAGCGCCGTCGAGGTGGATGCGCTCCGCCAGACGGAGCAGCAACGGCTGGGCCACGATTTGGTCGTGGCGGATGAGACGCCGGGGCACACCGGCGGCAACGGGCACGGCGAGACGTTTTTTGTGCAGGAGTTGCACGAGGTCCGGGCGATCAACCGCGGCCTGGAACGACTGCGCGAGTTCGGACTCGGTGGGGTGGATCTGGTGCCGGCGCCCCGGGTGGCCGGCCGCGAACCGCCGCCGCGCTTCCTACTGGAGAATGGCGATCTGCACCGGATGTTGCCGCACCTGCGCGAGCTGGTCGGCGAGGTCCGCAAACTGGGGGAGCGCGGCATGACGATCACGCGCTTCAAGGGCCTGGGCGAGATGGACGGCGAGGAATTGTGGGAAACGACGCTCGATCCGGCCAAGCGGACGCTGATGAAGGTGCACATGGACGACGCGTTCAAGGCGGATGAGATGTTTCGCGTGCTGATGGGAGAGAAGGTCGAGCCGCGACGCGAGTTCATTCAGAAGCATGCGCTGGAGGTCAAGGATATCGATTATCATGGGGCGTAAGCAAGCCGCTGAGCCGTGATTCAAGTACCTCCCCAGGTAAAATAATGGTCTGCACATCAGGGTATAGAGCGATGACGAGAATCCAAATTGAATACCCGAACGAGTTGCTCGGTTTGGCCGGGCAAACGAAAACTTCTCTGGAAAAGTTAGCGCAGGAGGCTTTTCTGGTACGACTTTACGACTTGAACCAGATCTCTTCCGGCCGAGCGGCGACGATTCTCCAGATTTCCCGGCGCGAGTTTCTGGATCTACTCGGTCGCTACGGTGTTTGCGTATTTGATGAGGAAGTAGGCTTGGAAGCCGAGGCGCACCGTGGGCGTTAATCCGGGCCGAAAAATCAACGCCAACCTGTCTGCCCAGGTGTGGCGCGCCGTTACCGAATAGGGAACTGGTTGGGATAGAGAGCATCGAATCAGTTGCCGAGAGAACAGGAGATTCCCATGATTGATCTGACCCGGGAACAGGTTCAGGCATTGCAGGGCGAGGAAAGCCCGGTACGTGTCCGCGACCCGGAGACGGATGCCACCTTTGTCCTCGTGCGGAGTGAGGTGTACGACCGCATGAAAGCCCTCTTCGAGGAGGAAGATAACCAGTTTGTGCGGGACATGTATCCTCAAGTGATGGAAGTGTTCGGACGCGCAGGGTGGGACGACCCGGCGATGGACATTTACAACGACCTCGATCCCCGGTGACAGGTATGAACGTCCAACGCGGCGATGTGGTACTGATCGATTATCCGTATGCCGCCGGTGCCGGAGCAAAGGTGCGTCCGGCCCTTGTTATCCAGAATGACCGGGACAATCAGCGGCTAGTGAATACCATTGTGGTCCAGATCACCAGCGTGACACGACGGGCGTTAGAGCCGACGCAGCTTTTCGTGGATACCAACACGCCGGAGGGGCAGGCCACAGGACTTCGGCAGGATTCCGTGGTCAACTGCGTGAACCTGCTTACGCTGGACAAGAACAAGGTGCTTCGCCTGCTCGGAAATTTCTCTGCCAGCCTCTTGCAAAAGGTCAACGATTGTCTCAAAGTGGCGCTGGACTTGCCGTGAAACGATGCCAGCTTTCTGGAGCACTTTGACTGGAGAAGCCAGGATCTGGTTTCGCTTGGATTCCGAACGGGAAGCGCCGAAAGTCAGCATAAGAGAGAGAATCTGCCATGCCTCAACTACTGCTCCGCCGGCTCTCATCGCTGCTCACCTCCGCCACGCTGGTGTTCCTGCTCTCCTCCTCCGCGTTTGGCAGCCAGCCCGCCAAGGCCGACCGGCCCCCGAACTTCGTGATCATCCTCACGGACGACCAGGGCTACGCCGACGTCGGTTGCTACGGTGCCAAGGGCTTCGAGACGCCGAACCTCGACCGAATGGCTCGCGAGGGCCTGCGCTTCACGGATTTCTACGTCGCCCAAGCGGTCTGCTCCGCGTCGCGCACGGCCTTGCTCACCGGCTGCTATCCGAATCGCATCGGCATCCTCGGCGCCCTGGGCCCGGCGAGCAAGCACGGCATCCACGCCAACGAAAAGACCATCGCTGAGGTCCTCAAAGCGCGCGGCTACGCCACCGCCATCTACGGCAAGTGGCACCTGGGCCATCACCCGCAATTTCTGCCTACCCGCCACGGTTTCGACGACTACTTCGGTCTGCCTTATTCCAATGACATGTGGCCCAAACATCCGACCGCGAAGTTTCCCGATCTGCCCCTGATCGAGCGCGACAAGGTCATCGCCCACAATCCCGATCAGACCCAACTCACTACCTGGTACACCGAACATGCGGTGCGGTTCATCGAGCAGAACAAGGAACGGCCCTTCTTCCTGTATGTGCCGCACAACATGCCGCATGTGCCGCTGCACGTCTCGGACAAGTTCAAGGGCAAGTCGAAGCAGGGCCTCTATGGCGACGTGATCATGGAGATCGACTGGTCGGTCGGGCAGATCCTGGCGGCTCTGAAGCAGCACGGTCTCGACGAGCAAACCCTGGTGCTCTTCAGCTCGGACAATGGGCCGTGGCTCTCCTATGGCGATCACGCCGGGTCGGCCGGGCCCCTGCGCGAGGGCAAGACCACGAGTTGGGACGGCGGCACGCGCGTGCCGTGCCTGGCACGCTGGCCGGGCAAGATTCCCGCCGGGACCGTCTGCCGCGAACCCGCCATGACCATTGACCTGTTGCCGACACTGGCACAACTCGCCGGCGCCTCGCTACCGCAGCACCGGATCGATGGTCTGGACATTTGGCCGCTGCTGGCCGGTCAGGCCGGGGCGAAGAATCCCCATGAAGCCTACTACTTCTATTGGGGTCGGGAGCTCCAGGGTGTGCGTAGCGGCCAATGGAAACTGCACTTCCCGCACACCTACCCCACGCTCGCCGGCAGGCCTGGGGGCACGGGTGGCAAACCGGCTCCATACAGCCAGGCGAAGACGAGCCTGGTGCTCTATGACCTGGAGAGCGATATCGGCGAGACCGCGAATGTGGCCGACAAGCACCCCGACGTGGTCGCCCGGCTCCAGCGCCTGGCCGACAAGGCGCGCGAAGACCTGGGCGACTCGGCTACGAAACAGGAAGGCAAAGGCGTCCGGCCCGCTGGCAATCTTTGAAGTTTGTGCGCCGGCCCAGTCCGCGGAGGCGTCATGTCTCCCCTGGCGGAATCCATCTACGAGATCCTGCGGCTACGGACGTCTCGGCCCGATCCGCGCATCACCTATGCGGAGCTGGCCGAGCAGCTGCGCGAGACGACCGAAGAGTTCGCCAACATCTACGCCCGCAGCCGGCACTTGTACGCCGCCCTCGGCGAAGTGGGGCAGGAATGCCGCCGGCGCGGACTGCCGTCGCTGCCTGCCCTGGTGGTGCGCGCCGACACGCGCCGGCCCGGCGCTGCGTATTTTCAAGGGAAGTGCTCCGGGAGCGTCTATCGCGGCGAGAAGGTAGCGGCCTGGCGGCGCGAGCTGGAAGCGGTGGCACAAGCTATCTTTCCCCCTCGGTAAGAATCCATCTTC
>JBGQLF010000325.1:0-8765 GCA_041499985.1 Gemmataceae bacterium | reverse complement strand
GGACAGGCTGGAGACAGGACAAGCGCGGACAAGGGGGCAGCGTAGATTTAGGATTCAATTGAGACTAAATCTACGCTGCCCCCTTGTCCGCCCGATCTCAGGTTTGCTTCTTGGTCTTTCGCCGCGGCTTGGTTGGCTGGGCTTCCAAGGCTGCTGGCACCTCCTGGCCGTTGCGGGCTGAATCTTGGGGAGAGTCATAGAGCCAGCGTTCGTGGGGGAAGGGGCCAAGCGCCGGCGGCTCGACGGTCTCGCCGGCAGCCTTCAGCGCCCGGTCAATCTTGTCGATCGTGGCAATGGTCGGCATGTGCTTGCCCTGCTCCAGGCGATTGAGCGTCTCCGGACGAATGCCGGCCCGACGGGCCAACTCGACTTGCGTCAGGCCCAAGGCGCGGCGCCCGCGAACGATCTTACGGGCGATCACGGCATCCACAAATGGCAGGGCAGGACAATTTCCCTTGGCATCGGCTTCGGGCAAGGGAGGCTCGGGGGCCTCCCGGGCGTGTGCCAGGAGACGTTCGTATTCGGCTTGGGTCAGCAGAACGTGAGGCTGACCACCCAGGTTCAGAAGTTGCGGCATGGCTTAATCCCTGTAAAAAGTGCTGCGGTGGCCGATCTTTTCCACCATCACGTTTTCTCCCTCGAGGCGAAACTGCACTCGGTAATCGCCCGTACGCAAGCGATAGTGCCCGGCCAGATTGCCGGAGAGTGCCTTCACCCCGCTTACCATTGGCCAGTTGTCCAACCGGCCCAGTAGATACCGCACACGCCGATAGATGGCCTTGGGCAATTCGTCAAACTGCTACTGGGCTTGCGGCGAGAGAATGGCGGCCATGCAAGCAGTGTAACGATTGTGACAAGATTGTCAAGATTATTGACACGCAAATCTGCTGGTGTGCCGGTTAGCATGGCCGGCATGGCAACACGCAGCTTTCCTGACTATCGCGGCTTTCACAAAGGTGTCTGGAACTCTAAAATCAAAGTTCCCGACACCTTGTTGAACAATTTCCCAAGGTGTTCGTGTCGGAAGCGGTAGTTTCCTTGCTCACAGATCCGGTCCTATGCCTCTGATCTCGGTCTTGATGCCTGTGTACAATGGCCTGCCGTACCTCAAGGAGGCCCTGGGCAGCATTCTGGAGCAGACCGTCCAGGACATCGAAGTGATCGCGCTCGATGATGCCTCGACGGATGGCAGCTCGGAATACCTGGACGTCATCCAGGATGCCCGTTTGCGCGTCTTCCACTGTGCGAAGCAAGGCTATGCTCCTCTACTGAACAGGGGCTTACGCCTCGCCCGAGCCAAGTATGGGGCCCGCATGGATGCAGATGACATTTCCGTGCCGCACCGGTTGGAGCGGCAACTGAAGATCCTGGAGACCACGCCGGAGGTTGTTGTTTGTGGTTGTCAAGCCACGCTGATCGACCCGGAAGGGCGCCCTCTCCGACCCCTGAGCTATCCCACCTCGAATGTCCTGATTAAGTACGCACTGCTGAGCGACAATCCGTTCTCCCATCCTGGTACCATGTATCGGATTGCGGACGTCCTCGCGGTTGGTGGCTACGACGCTTCGTTGGTTCCCTCGGAAGACTATGATCTCTGGTGGCGCCTGGTCCGGCGCGGCGCGTTTGCCAATGCGCCGGAGACACTCCTGTTCAACCGCCATCACCCAACGAGTATTTCGCAGCTCCGCTCGGAGGAACAGCGCCGGCTTGTGGGCGAAATCAAGATTCGGCATCTGCTCGACATGGGTCTGGCAACCTCTCGCGAGCAAGCTCTTCTCTGGGTGGAGCACTGGCGCGAATTTCACTCTCCAACCTCAAGTACGCTCACGCCAGCCCAAGTAGGCACGTTGCTCGAACCACCTTTGCGCTACCTTCAATTCCTGGAAGCGACGCAGAAGGCTCCCCATACCGATCTTGCTGAAATCCGGCGGAGCCTTCGTTGGGACCTCCTGGGCCGGGCTGAGCGAACGGGTTGGCTCTCGAAAGAACGTTTTCAGTGGCTTCGTCTGGCGTGCGCGGCGGATCCTGGAGAGATGACGGCTAACCGGATAACCCGGCGGGCACTGGAGCAGGCTTGGAGTTGGCTCCGGAAGAGGTCTTTCCTTGCGAGCTTCTTGAGCGTGACCGAGAGCAGGGATTCTAGCCAATGACAACTGCGATCCGCATTGAAAACTTGTGCAAGCGCTACTCCCTGGGCGCCGGAAACTCTGCTTCCTACCGGACGTTGGGGGAAACAATCATGCAGGCCGTAACCGCACCTTGGCGTTACGCCCAGCGCCTGCGGGACAAGCCGTCCCCAGCCTCCGACGGCAACGGAGGGCCTGCTTCCCCGACGAGTCACTGGGCCCTGCACGACGTCTCCTTTGAGGTCAGCCACGGCGACGTGCTCGGCATCATCGGTCGCAACGGGGCGGGCAAGTCCACGCTCTTGAAAATCCTGAGCCGGGTTACCGACCCCACCAGCGGCCGTCTGGAGTACCGCGGCCGAATCGCGAGCCTGCTGGAGGTAGGCGTTGGTTTTCATCCCGAACTGACCGGGCGCGAAAACATCTACCTCAATGCCGTCCTCCTGGGGATGCGGCGGCAGGAGATCCAACGCAATTTCGACGAGATCGTTGCTTTCTCGGAAATCGATGTGTTTCTCGATACTCCGGTCAAGCGCTATTCGAGCGGCATGTACGTGCGTCTGGCGTTTGCGGTCGCCGCCCACATGGAGCCGGATATCCTCATTGTGGATGAGGTGCTCGCGGTTGGAGATGTGCAATTCCAGAAGAAGTGCCTGGGGAAGCTGCAAGAGGTGACGCGTCGCGGGCGGACGGTGCTGTTTGTCAGTCACAACATGGACGCGATCGAGCGGTTGTGCAATCGGGTGCTCGTGCTGGAGCGTGGCCGATTGGTGGACTACGGGGAGACGCCGCACATTTTGGCCCAATACTTATCCGTTGGACGGGAGCGTGGGCAGCCTGGCCAGTGGCATGATCTCACCGGGACGCCACGACGAGGGGGCACCGGCGAAGCGCGGTTCGCCGCCGTCCGCTACCAGAGCCGGAATCCACAGGTTGACAGAAATCCCTATTCCGAGGGAGAATTAGAGGTTGAACTCCTCATTGAATCGGACACGCCCCGCACCGTCGAGAGCCTGGCTGTGATCTTGTACGACCGTTCGGGAACCAAGCTGGTGAACATGGACTCCATCTCCCTGGACCGGAGCTTCGGGCTGAAGAGCGGCCGGAACCGCATGAGGTTCGTGCTCAAGCAATTGCACCTGAACCCGGGCAGTTATGTGCTTGGTCTGTGGCTTGCAGGTCGAGCCCCGAGCGTGCTCGATTACATCGATACGGCCGTGGAAATCGAGGTCCGACAGCACCCGGATCGAGCGGCTTATCGACGGCCGACTTCGGATGGCGTTGTCACCAATGTGTTTGAAGTTCTCGAGGCGTCCTGTTAACTCCATCAAGCCCCCACTCTGCCATCGCCATAGCCTTGTGATCGAGGTCAACCAAGGGTAAGTTAGGACGGATGCTTACCCGAGGGGACACACTCTGCCAAGTGACCAGCCGCCCGGCGCTGGGGTAGAGTGACTGGGAACCTGATCATGAATCATCGAGAATGGCTGTACGGAATCGTCATCAGCGTGGCCGTGCTGGGACCGATGGCACTGGGGGCGAAGCGGGGATTTGCCGAAGAAGCAACTTCCCCGTTGTCGTTTAACCGCGACATCCGGCCCATCTTGTCGGATAATTGCTTCGCTTGCCACGGGCCGGACAAGAACCAGCGCAAAGTGGACCTTCGCCTCGATACTGAGGAAGGCGCCCGGGCCGATCGCGGCGGCTATGCGCCGATCGTTCCGGGGAAGCCGGAGGAAAGCGAGCTGTATTTACGCATCTCGGCCGTGGATGAGAAACAGCGCATGCCACCGGTGAAGTTCGGCAAGAAGCTGGGCCAGCCGCAGATCGAGCTGATTCACCGCTGGATCGAGCAGGGGTCCAAGTGGCAAAAACACTGGTCTCTGATCGCCGCCGCTCGATCGCCGCTTCCCCAACTCAAGAGCCCTGCGTGGCCGGACAACGCCATCGACCACTTCATCCTGGCGCGCCTGGAACAGGAAGGGCTGCCGCCGTCGCCGGAAGCAGACAAGCGCACCTTGATCCGCCGGTTGTCGTTTGACCTGATCGGCCTGCCGCCGACGCCGGAGCAAGTCGAGGTGTTCCTGGCCGATCCGTCCGCGCGGGCCTACGAGAAGCAGGTCGATCGGCTGCTGGCCTCACCGCAGTATGGGGAGCGCCTGGCCCTCTCCTGGCTGGACTTGGTGCGTTACGCCGATACAGGTGGCTACCACAGCGATAACCACCGCGACATTGCCCTGTACCGGGATTACGTCCTCGGGGCGTTCAACGACAACAAGCCCTTCGATCGTTTTACCATCGAGCAGTTGGCCGGCGACCTGCTGCCGGGCGCGACGCGCGCCCAGCAGATCGCCTCGGGCTACAACCGCTTGTTGATGACCACCGAAGAAGGCGGTGCCCAGGCGAAGGAGTACCTGGCCAAGTACGCGGCCGACCGAGTGCGCAATGTGTCGACGGTCTGGCTGGGCATGACGCTGGGCTGTGCCGAGTGCCATGATCACAAATTCGATCCCATATTGACCAAGGAATTCTATCGCTTCGCCGCGTTCTTCGCCGACCTGAAGGAGAAAGCGGTGGGGCGGCAGGACCAGACTCTTCTGCCCAATCCGGAACAAGCTGGGCGCTTGCGGCAGCTGGAGGAAAAGATGGCGCCGTTGCAACAGCGGCTCAACACGCAGACGCCGGAACTGGACGCGGCCCAGGTCCAGTGGGAGGAGTCGCTGCGCGTGCGCGACGTGCGCGGCCGGCCGCAAAACATCGTCGAGATTCTCCTCCTCGATCCCGGCAAACGGACCGAGCCGCAGAAGCAGATGCTGGCGGCACACCATCGTGGCCTCGCACCGCAGCTGGAGGCAACCCGGAAGCAGTTGGCCGATCTTCAGCGCCAGAAAGCGGAGTTGGAGAAGGTGATGCCGACGACCCTGGTCTCAGTGTCGGTTCCGCCGCGCGCCATGCGGGTGCTGCCGCGTGGCAACTGGCTCGATGACACCGGCGAACTGGTCACTCCCGCGGCGCCGGCCTCCCTGGCGCCGTTCGCTGTCCAAGATCGCCAGGCCACCCGGTTGGATCTGGCCCGCTGGCTGGTGGCGCCGGAGAATCCTCTCGTGGCGCGCGTCTTCGTCAACCGGTTGTGGAAGCTGCTGTTTGGCCAGGGCCTTGTCCGAACGCTCGATGACTTCGGCGCGCAGGGAGCCTGGCCGACGCATCCAGAATTGCTCGACTGGCTGGCGGTCGAGTTCGTGGACCGCGGCTGGGACATCAAGCATCTGATCAAGCTCATGGTGCTGTCGCGGACCTACCGGCAAGCGTCCGCAGTCAGCGAGTCGCTACGGCAGCGCGATCCGTACAATGCGCTGCTGGCGCGCCAGGCCCGGTTCCGCCTCGACGCCGAGATGGTGCGCGACAATGCACTCGCGGTCAGCGGTTTGTTGTCGCCCAAGGTCGGCGGCCCCAGCGTCAAGCCGTACCAGCCGGCCGGGTATTGGGCGCTGTTGAATTTCCCGAAACGCGAATGGCAGAAAGACCAGGGCGAGGCTCTCTACCGTCGTGGCGTCTACACCTACTGGTGTCGCACTTTCCCGCATCCGAGCCTGATGGCGTTTGATGCTCCGAGCCGGGAGGAGTGCACGGTGGAACGACCGCGGTCGAACACCCCGCTCCAGGCGCTGGTGCTGCTCAACGATCCCATTTATGTCGAAGCGGCGCGTGCTCTGGCCGAACGGATATTGCGCGAAAGGGGTGGCGGGACCGAGGGGCGGCTCCAGTATGCTTATCAGCAGGTATTGTGCCGCCAGGCCCAGCCGGAAGAGGTGAAGCTGCTGGCGTCCCTGTACGGGCAACACCTGCGGCAATACCGGGCGGACGGGCCGGCTGCGGAGGCGTTGCTTCATGTTGGCGATAGGCCGGTGCCGAAGGATCTGGATGCGGTTGAGCTGGCCGCGTGGACGTCGGTGGCTCGGGTTCTGCTCAATTTGCACGAGACGATCACACGGAATTGACCTTTGGAGGTGAGATCGAGAACGATGAAGAAGACATCGAAGAAACAACGAGACCACGACATGCTGGAGGAGTACGAGTTCAGCAAGGGCGTGCGAGGCAAGTACGCCCAACGTCTTGCGCAGGGCAGTAACATCATCGTGCTCGCACCGGATCTCGCCGAGATCTTTCCCGATTCGGAATCGGTGAACGAGGTGCTGCACGCCCTGGTGAAGCTTGCGCGCAAGAGTACGAAGCGGATGGCTCCACAGGGATAGCAGCCGGTTCGATCGAGTTTCGGAGGCCAAGATGAAATACAAGGTCGCACTCCAACAGTCCGAGGAAGGCTTTTGTGTCTTCGTGCCGGGTTTGCCCGGGTGTGTGTCGCAAGGGGCAACCGAGGAGGAGGCGCTAGCTAATATTGCCGATGCCATCCACGAGTATCTGGAAGTGGTGCTGGAACAACTCGATGGTGCGGAGATTCGCGAAATCGAGGTGGACGTGTAGCCATGGCGAAACTGCCAGGCATCAATCATCTCGATGCGGTACGCGCTCTGGAAAAGGCCGGCTTTTGGATCGCCCGGCAAGGCAAACACATTGTCATGACTGATGGTGTCCGTACGATTATGGTCCCCCGGCACAACCCCGTTAACGCCTACACGATGGGCCGGATCGTGCATGACGCTGGCCTGACGATTGATGGCTTTCGCAATCTCCTGTAGAAACTTTCGCAGCGTATCGCAGGGCGAGTAGAGGGTCTAAGGAGCCGACATCATGGACAAACTCGATCCGACCATGTTGCAACTGACCCGGCGGGCCTTCTTGGGCGGTTCCAGCGCCGGCATGGGGCTGCTGGCGCTCGCCTCCCTTTTGAAACCCGAGCTGCTCCGCGCCGCCGACGCCGGCAAGCCTGCTCTCGATCGTGGGTCCGGCGCCATCGATCCGCTCCACTTCGCGCCACGTGCCAAGCGCGTGATCTACCTGTACATGGCCGGTGGACCGTCGCATCTGGAAACGCTCGATTACAAACCCCAATTAGCCCAGATGCACGGCCAAGCGATGCCCGAGTCCTTTACCAAGGGCCAGCCGATCGCGCAGCTCCAGGGCAAGGAGCTGAAGTGCTTCGCGCCGCAGCATCGGTTCCAGAAGTTCGGCAAGTCCGGACAGGAGATCTGCGAGATCTTCCCGCACCTGGGCACCGTCGCTGATGACCTGTGCATTATCCGCTCGCTGCGCACCGAGGCGATCAACCACGATCCGGCGCATACCTTCATGAACACCGGCACGACGATCTCCGGCCGTCCCGCAATGGGATCGTGGCTGTGGTATGGCCTGGGCAGCGATTGCGACAACCTGCCCGGCTTTGTGGTCCTCGTCTCCACGGGCAAGGCGGGACAGCAACAACCGATCTCGGCGCGGCAATGGCATAGCGGCTTCCTGCCCAGCCGATTCCAGGGGGTCGAGTTCCGTTCCAAAGGCGATCCGGTGCTGTACGTCGGCAGTCCCCAGGGCGTGACCCTCGAGCGGCAGCGCGATGTGGTCGAGACGGTGCAGGCGCTCAACCGTTTGCAGGACCGTACCGTGGACGATCCGGAAATCGCCACGCGCATCGCCCAATACGAGATGGCCTTCCGCATGCAGACCTCGGTGCCGGAGCTGATGGACATCTCCAGCGAACCGAAGGAGGTCCTGGATCTGTACGGCACCCAGGGCGGCGATGGCTCATTTGCCGCTAACTGTCTGCTGGCGCGGCGTTTGGCCGAGCGGGGTGTCCGCTTCATCCAGCTTTACCATCGCGATTGGGACCATCACGGCAACCTTCGCAAAGACGTGCAAATCACGGCGGCAGAAGTGGACCAGGGAGCGGCGGCGCTGCTGAAGGACCTCAAGCGCCGCGGCATGCTCGACGATACGCTGGTCCTCTGGGGCGGCGAATTCGGGCGTACGCCCATGGCTCAGGGAACGGGACGGGACCATCACATCAAAGGCTTCTCGATGTGGCTAGCGGGCGGCGGCATCAAGGGTGGCATCACGCACGGCAGCACCGACGAGCTAGGCTACCATGCCGTCGCGGATGTGGTGCACGTGCACGACTTGCATGCCACGCTCTTGTACTTGCTGGGGATCGACCACAAGAAGCTGACGTACAAGTTCCAGGGACGCGATTTCCGCCTGACCGATGTGCATGGGAATGTGGTACAGCTGATTCTGGCGTGAGCGGCACGCTAAAATGGAAGGTAGGATTTCGCAGTACGCGACCGGTTTCTTGAAGGAGTCTTGCCCATGAGTACGATGACTTCGCCCGTTAGCACATCCCCCGGGAGTGCTTCGCGCCGGGGAGAACCGGCTTGGGAGGTAGCCTATCTCTTTCCCGCCCAAGGAGATTGGACCGAGGCCGATTATCTGGCTCTCGACACCAACCGCCTCGTGGAGCTTTCGGATGGCTTCCTGGAGGTGTTGCCGATGCCGACGATTTTGCACCAACTGATCGTGGACTTTCTTCACGGCCTACTCCAGGCTTTTGTCGCCGCTCATGCCTCCGGGAAGGTCTTGTTCGCCCCGTTGCCCGTCCGCCTGGGGTCCGGCAGATTTCGCGAACCCGACATTGTCTACTTGCGACCCGAACACATTCGCACCCTGCGTGGACAACCACAAGGGGCCGCT
>JBGQLF010000324.1:0-8770 GCA_041499985.1 Gemmataceae bacterium | reverse complement strand
AGGTCTTCAGCAGATCTTGCAGCCGTTCCTTCTGGTCACGGAGCTCGTCCTGGCGTTCCCGCGCGGCTTCCAACTCCTCACCGACCGTTTCCTTGAAAGCGCTGTCCAGGTCGGCGGTGCCGATCTCCCGTTCCAGGCGGTCGATGTCAACGTGGCGGATGCCGCGGGTGAGTGTGGCAGCCAGCTTGCCCTCGATCACCTGGGCGAGACTGCCCAGCTCGCGCTTGATCGTGTCAGTTTTGCGGATCAGCGCCCGCAGCACACGGTCTTCCGCCCGTTGCTGATAGACGAAGTAGTAACAGGTGATTTCTGGCCGCGGCTGGAGCTTGCGGTCGATGCGGCCGTTGCGTTGTTCCAGCCTACCGGGATTCCATGGAACGTCGAAGTGGAATAAGTCGCCGCAGTGGGTTTGCAGGTTGATGCCTTCGCGGGCTGCATCGGTGGCCAGCAGGATGCGCAGCGGGTGCTTCTTCGGGTCAGCGTTAAAGGCCCGCTTGATCTCTTCACGCCGGGCCTGCGGTGTCGGTCCGTGGTACACCTCGATGCGCTCGTCGGCGCGATCTGTTCCCTGAATGGTAGCTTCGAGTTGCTGGCGCAGGTAGCGCAGCGTGTCTTCGTACTCGGTGAAGACCAGAGCCCGCGTGTCGATCCACGGCGCCGGTGAGCGAGGGTGCACGGAGTCGCCGAGCCGTGGCAGGCCAGGACACTGATGTTCGCGAATCCAGTCGATCAGCCAGTGCACTCGGGCGTCAGGCAGGCCGCGCGCTTCCTCTGCGATGCGGGTCATTTCGTCGAGCAGACGCAACTCGTCGGCACGCGGCTCGGTGGTAGCTGCCAAGGTCGCGGCCTCGAATTGGGCATCCTCCTCGCGCCCCAGGGCATCCGCGTCCAGCTCCGCCCGGTCGTCGTCGCTACCGACACCACTGCCGAGGAGGTCGAGGACCTCCGGCCGCACATCCCGTCCGGAGTCCCGTTGCTCCTGGCGCTGCCGCTCGATGGTACGGCGATGTACACGCAGGGTCCGGGCAAACGCCTCGATGGACGAAAGGAGCCGCTGCTGCAAGCCGGAGACCAGCAGGGCGGCAACCGCCTGCTTGCGCTTCGATTCGCCTTTCAACTGCTCTTCGCGGAGCTGGCGGTACTGATCGAGTAATGTGGACAGGCGCAATTCGGGAGCGTCGGCAGGCAGGCCGTCGATGTCGATCTGCTTGACGTCACGCCGCGGAAAACCACCCTGTATCTCGCGGATGTCATCCTTGAGCCGGCGAACCATCACATCGTCGAGGAGCTTCTTGCCTTTCACGGGGACCCCCCGGCAGAAGCGTTGGGGGTCAAGGATTTCCAGCAAAGCCGAGAAGCTGTTGGAGTGGCCGTTGTGTGGCGTGGCCGACAGGAACAGACGGTGCTCGAAGCGGGGTGCCAGGTCCCGGACAGCGCGCGTGATCTTCGAGTCGATCGCGTAGCGCGAGCCGCTGGCCGGGGCGGCATGGTGGGCCTCGTCGAGGATCAGCAGCGAGCCGGGCCGGAAGTCGCCCAGCCAGTCGCGCAACGGGCCGGCGTATGCCTCGTCAATCAGCAGCCGGTGCGAAATGAGGAAACGGGTGTGCGTGGCCCAAGGGTTAGTGCCGTAGCCGCGCTCGCGCCGGACACGGATCACATAGTCCTTGTCCAGGACCTCAAACCCCAGGCCGAAGCGTTGCTCCAGTTCGTCCTGCCACTGGGGCAAGACGGAAGGCGGGCAGGCCACGACGATGTCCCGGGCCTTCTTGCGCAGCAACAACTCACGGGCGATGAGCCCAGCCTCAATGGTCTTCCCCAGGCCAACGTCGTCAGCAATGAACAGGTTGACGCGCGGCAGGAGCAGCGCCTTGCGGAGCGGCTCAATCTGATAGGCGTCGATGCGAATGCCGGCGCGGAAGGGTGCCTGGAAGAGACGCGGGTTGGTCGCCGTGATGCAATTCCACCGGAGCGTGTGCAAGTAGGCCGAGAAAAGTCGAGGTGGATCGAATCCTCGAGTAGCGATGGCCTCCCAGGCATCCCCGTTGAGGATTTCGCAGTCTACCTCTTTTTCCCAGAGAATCTCCAGAGGTTGTCCTTGGGCATCGTCATCCAGGCACGCCATTTTGACGAGCCCGCAATCGCCTACCGTCGGCGGAGGAGTGACCTCCTCGACAAGGTATTGCCTCTGGCGCACCCGAACCACTTGGCCGGGTTCGGGAAGTAGTGTTGTCTGTTCCATCTCCTCTGCCCCGTCCTCCTGAAGGCGGAACAGACCGACCTCAGCTGCCCGTACTGCCTGCGTGTCTTGATACGGCCGGCCATTGTCAATCTTTTCTGATCTGGTAAATCATCGGGAGAATCGCCGCCAAGCCTTTATTGGTAACGCTCAGGTTGCCCCATCTCGGAGATGACGTAGCATAGCCTAGCTCGCGTTTCCGCCAAAGCCAACCAAGCTGATAGAGGCTTGCCAATCCCTTTATCCGGACGGCATACGGAGGCTGGCCCCATAGCCTTCTTGGCGTGCTGTTCCAGGAGCGTCGCAGATTCCCGCCGTTGAAGGTAATCGGAAAGCGGTGTGATTGGTTCCGCTGCTGCAACCTGATCGACGAGCGGCAGTAGTGTGTCATGCAGGGAACGGAAGTAGCTGGCCGAAGGGTGAGAGGCCGACCGGGCACGCTGGACAGCGATGCCAGAGGCCCTGGCAGTTTGTTGGCGGTAAGGCCGCTTTTCGTGAACATTCCACCCCCTGGTGATCGGCCTTGGCAGAGCCGTCCGGCTAGCGGACCATGGCCCGGCTCGCCTGGTTCCGTGCCGCTGGGTTCGGATGCTACCGCTCCGCTCCGGTCAACGTCGCTTGCCGCCGCGCCGCGTCCCAGAGTGGGTTGCCGCAAGGGACGGGAGCACATCGGCCTTGAGGAATCGGGTGGAGAGGAGCGACGCGATCAGGTCGAACACCCGTTGGCGCAGCGTGCGTGAACGACCGATTTCCCGGGGAAAGGCGGACCCCCTTCCCGACCTTCACGGTCCAGTCGGCGTGAGCCGAGGCCTGGAGCTGGGATGCCCCTGGAGCGAGAGGACCTCCTGGCCCCTGGGTGCCTCCCATATCTTCACAGTCAGGTCATGGCCGCCCGAGGCCAGGCGTTGCCCATCGGGACTGAAGGCCACGCTGCGGACACCGCTCGTATGCCCCTTTAGGGTGAGGACCTCCTGGCCGGTACGGGTATCCCAAATCCGAACCGTCTGATCCAACGAAGCGCTGGCCAGGCGTTGCCCATCGGGGCTGAAGGCCACGCTCAAGACAGTGTCCGTATGCCCTTTGAGGGTGAGCACCTTCTCGCCAGTACGAGTATCCCAAATCCAGACCGTGTCGTCCCTCGAGGCGCTGGCCAAGCGGCGCCCGTCGGGGCTGAAGGCCACGGCCTCGAAAGCGGCCATTTGCCCCTGGAGTTTGAGGATCGCCTGGCCAGTACGGGCATCCCAGACCCGCACCGTCCGGTCCCGGCTGCTCGAAGCCAAGCGGCGCCCATCGGGGCTGAAGGCCACGCACCAGACCGTGTCCGTATGCCCCTTGAGCGTGAACACTTCCTCGCCGCTATGGGCGTCCCAGATCCGCACCGTCTGATCCAGCGAGGCGCTGGCCAGGCGTTGCCCGTCGGGGCTGAAGGCCACGCACTCGACAAAACTCGTATGCCCCTGGAGGCTGAGGATCGCCTGGCCCGTATGGGCATCCCAGACCCGCACCGTCCGGCCGCGGCTGCCCGTGGCCAGGCGTTGCCCGTCGGGGCTGAAAGCCGCCCAGTTGAAAGAGTCGGCCAGGGCTCTTCTGGGGTCCAGTGCGGCAGCTCCCAGCAAGGGCCCGGGTCCCAGGGGCGAGCCGAGCAATCCCACGGTACTGGCAGCCAAATCCTGAAGAACCCCATGCTCCCGGAGGGTGAGGACCTCCTCGCCGGTACGAGCATCCCAAACCTTCGCCGTCTGGTCGCGTGAGGCGCCAGCCAAGCGTTGCCCGTCGGGGCTGAAGACCAGGCTACAGACCGCGTCCGTATGGCCCTTGAGGGTAAGGTCGGAGCGGGCCTCCCACACCCGCACCGTCCCATCTTCCAAGGCGCTGGCCAGGCGCAGCCCTTCGGGGCGGAAGGCCAGATCCCAGACACTACCCGTATGCCCTTTGAGAGTGCGGGCCTGCTGGCCGGTACGGGCATCCCAAATCCGGACCGTCCCGTCATTCGAGGCGCTCACCAAGCGTTGCCCGTCGGGACTGAAGGCCACGCCCCGGACATTGCTCGTATGCCCCTGGAGGGTAAGGACCTCGTGGCCGGTACCGGCATCCCAGACCCGCACCGTCTGGTCCCGGCCGCTCGAGGCCAGGCGTTGCCCGTCGGGGCTGAAGGCCACGCTAGTGACCGGGAGTGTATGTCCCTCGAGGGTGTGTACCTCCTGGCCGGTATGGGCATCCCAGACCCGCACCGTCCTGTCATACGCGGCACTGGCCAGGCATTGCCCATCGAGACTGAAGGCCAGGCTAGCGACCAGGCCCGTATGCCCCTTGAGCGTGAGGGCCTCCTTGCCGGTCCGGGCATCCCAGATTCGGATCGTCTGGTCCCGGCCGCTCGAGGCCAGGCGTTGCCCGTCGGGGCTGAAGGCCACGCAAATGACATATCTCGTATGCGCCTGAAGGGTGAGGATCGGCTGGCCGGTATGGGTATCCCAAACCCGTACCGTCCCGCCATCCGAGCCGCTGGCCAGGCGCTGCCCGTCGGGGCTGAAGGCCACGCACCGGATAGGATCTGGATGCCCTTTGAGGACAAGGACCTCCTCGCCAGTATGGGCATCCCAAACCCGCACCGTCCGGTCCCACGAGGCGCTGGCCAGGCGTTGCCCGTCAGAGCTGAAGGCCACGCTCGAGACAGGGTCCGTGTGCCCTTTGAGCGTCAACAAGTCCGAATGACATAGGCGATAGTGATAATACCATTCGAAGCCGCGCAGATCCCTTTCTCCGGGCTTGGGGCGCGACTGCTCCAACAGCTCATGCACCCGCTGGAGGCCGCCCTCGTCCCAGATGCGTTGCGCCAGGTTCATCTGCGAAAAGTACAACGTTTGGCGCAGCTCCTCATTGAGGCCCTGGACCTTGTCTCGCTCCGTCGCCGCCGCCCGCTCGTTAGCCATCGCGCTGTGCCATTGACCCAGCACCCCGACCAAGCCCACCACGCTCACCAGGAGCACTGCTGCCATCAAGCCGGCCACCAGCGGGTTGCGCCGGCACCAGCGCCACAGCTTCTCCCCCTGGCTCACCGGCCGCGCCTGGATCGGCTCGCCCTTCAGCCAGCAGCGCAAATCTTCGGCCAGCGCCCGCGCCGTCGTGTACCGCCGGCTCGGCTCTTTGGCCAGCGCCTTGTGGCAGATCGTTTCCAAGTCGCGCGGAATCTTGTCATTGAGCCGGCGCAACGGCCGCGGCTCCTCGCGCAACACCTGCACCAGCAGCATTGCCTTGGAACCGCGAAAGGGCAACTCGCCTGCCAGCATCTCGTAGAGGATCACCCCCAGGCTGTAGACATCGCTGCGCCGGTCCACCTGATGCCCCTTACCCGCTGCCTGCTCCGGACTCATATACGCCGGAGTGCCGATGATCTGCCCGTCCAAGGTCAGCGTCACCTCCGCCTCCGACCGCAACGCTAACCCAAAATCCATGATCAGCGGCCGGCCGACAGCCCGCTCTGGGCTGGGGGTTCCTGGGAACTGGCTGTAGTCCAGCATGATGTTCGCCGGCTTGATATCACGGTGTACCAACCCCATGTTGTGGGCATAGTCCAACGCCTCGGCCACCTCCGCAATCAGGGCGGCGCCTTCGCGAAACGTCAGCAGCCGGGTCTGGAGTAGGTCCTTGAGCGGGGCGCCCTCCACGAAGTCCGCGACAATCGTCGGCAGGCCTTCCAACACCTGCACCTCGTGCACGGTGACAATGCCCGGATGCCGCAGTTGCGCCGCGGCCCGCGCCTCCCGATAAAAGCGTTCCAGCTCGTCCTTCTCGGTTAACAGCCCGGCGTGCGGAATCTTCAATGCCACGATCCGGTCGAGTTCCGTGTCGCGGGCTTTCCAGACGGCGCCGAAGGCGCCCACTCCGACCCGCTGGAGCAGTTGAAATTTGCCCAGGGGGCGCATGCCCGCAGTGGTAGTAGTCTGACGGGCGTCACGCACCTGAAAGGAGCTGCCACAGGCGGGGCAGAGCACCTCATCGGGTCGATCGTCCTGGAGCTGGATCGGATTGTGGCAGTGCGGGCAGCGCAGCCGCTGGGCCGGAGCTGGGAGGGCTGCCGCGGCGGTGGAGACGACGGGCGGCGCCAGCGCCTGGAGGAGCCACTGGAGGTCGAGCTCTGGGAAGCGCGGCTGGTAGTCGCCCGGCTGGGGGATCTCGCCGGCCCGGCGGCGGCACTCGACCTCCAGCAGGATCAGCTCGTGCAAGAGAATCGCGCGCTCGGCATCGGTCTGAGCCTCCCCGAGATTGTCCTCGATCCGCGGGCGCCAACCGGTCCGCCAGGCTGCTTCGAAGCGGTCACAGACCTGGTCCACGCGCGGTCCCCAGGCCGCCGGCAACCACCTCCCATCGAACTCCACCAGCGCGCTCATGACGGCATCTCCTGTACCCACAATCCGCGAATCACTTGGAGCTTGCGCTCGATACTGCGTAGACCACAGCCTAGCTGCGCCGCGATCTCCTCGTTGGCGTAGCCTTCCATCTTGGCCAGCGCCACCGCCCGCAGCGACGGCTCCGTCAGCAAGCCCAGCAAGCGTTGACACTCCTCCGCCACCTGGGCGGCAAACGCGGGCGTAGGTTCCCGACTCATGACCCGTTCGAGATCGCATGCTTCCGCGGGACTGCGGGAACGGACAGGCCGCTCCTCTTCGGCAGCTCCCTGGCCGCCGCGCTTGTGCCGGGTCTCATGCCGGCGCAGGTCGACGGCCTTGCGCGTGGTGAGAGCGACTAGCAGCCGCCACAGATTATCGCGGTCGTGCAGTTGGGGAAAGCAGCCCGCCTCCGCCCGGCGGCAAAAGCTGTCGAAAGCGCTCAAGGCCACGTCTTCTTCGTCGGCCACTCGCCGCGGCGTGCCGTGCAGCTTCTGCCGGGCCAGCCCGACCAGGCGCTGGAAATAGCATTCCCACAACGGCTGGGCCGCAGCCGCATCGCCTGCTTGCAGCCGGGCAATCCAGTACGTGACCGATCCTCTCGAGGACATCAGCACCAGGCCTCGCGCCGCCTTTACCCCGCGGATTGGAGACCCCTATGGTAGGCTCCCGGCCGCCCAGACGGCAACCAAATTCCGCTGACTGGCGAACGGGGGACGACGGGCCCGATTTTCTGATCCAGGTTGGCGGGTGGGAAAAGGCGTTGTCGATTACCAGAGGGCAGAGAAAAACCGCGATCCTTCCACAAAGGAAGCCGGTGCCTCTCTGCCATCCCGCGAAGTGCTCTCCGGTTTGGCCTCGCCTCGGTGGCTAGTCTGCGCGCCGGGGTCGAGTGCCCTCTTCTTATGGCCGCAGACCGGCTCCTGAATAAGGGATTCCCGACATGGGATGGCCTCCTCCTGCGCGCCGAGCGCGGGGCTCTGGTTTCAGCCCCTCCGTCCGCAACGTCACGCTTCTCGTCATCGTCCTGATGTTGCTGGGCCTGCTGGGCAGACTCGGATGCATCCTCGTCCAGGCCACTAAGACCCCTGAACCGCGGACAAGGCTCGACGGCTTGCACTTCCCGGTTTTTGCGATGGCCTTTTCCCCCGATGGCAAAACGTTGGCCACCGGAGGCGGTCTGGATGACCGAGCCAGCGAGCTGATCCTGTGGGACATGGCTAGCCGCCAACCGCAGGCGGTCCTCCGGGGCCATACCCAGGTGGTCAATGGCCTGGCCTTTGCTCCCGATGGCCGGACGCTGGCTTCCGCCAGTTATGACCAGACGGTGAAGCTCTGGGACGTGGCCTCCCTCCAGGTACGGGCGACCTTGGCGGGACACCGCGGGTCCGTCTCTGGCGTGGTGTTTGCTCCCGACGGCGGCACACTGGCCTCCAGCAGTGTCGATCACACAGTGAAGCTCTGGGAGAGCGCGGCTGGCCGGGAACGAGCCACGCTGCGCGGACACACCGGGCCGTTGGGTGCGGTCGTCTATGCTCCCCGAGGCGGCTTGTTGGCCACCGGAAGTTATGACGCCACCGCCAAATTGTGGGACAGGGTGACCAACCAGGTCCGGTTTACCCTCCCGGGGCATACCGATCATGTTCTAGCGGTGGCCTTCAGCCCCGAGGGTCGGCTCCTGGCCACCGGGAGTAAGGATGAGACCGTGAAGCTCTGGGACTTGGCCACGGGCCAGGCGCAAGCGACCCTGCGCGGGCATGGCGCCGAAGTGACCGCGCTGGCGTTTGCTCCGGATGGGCTGATCCTGGCGACGGGCAGTCAGGACCGGACGGTGAAGCTCTGGGAGGTGAGGACGGGCGAGCACCGGGAGACGCTGCGCGGTCATGCGGGTGGGGTCAATGCCGTGGCAATCACTCCGGACGGCCAGATGCTGGCGACCGCAGGTTATGACAAGACGGTGCGCTTGTGGGACTTGGCCAGAGACAAGTAGAGGTGCTCCCCGGGTCGGCGCGACTAGGCATAGGCAGCAAATCACCCGAAGTGCAGGAGAACCCCTCTTACCTGCCGATCACGAGACCATTGAGCTTCCAGCTTGGGGTCAGGCCAGCCGGGCTGTTTGTTGGTGATAAGGCGGGTTGGCGTGAACATT
>JBGQLF010000323.1:0-8802 GCA_041499985.1 Gemmataceae bacterium | reverse complement strand
CGCCCGCGCCGCCAAGACGCCGCTCAGGCACAGAAACAACGTCGTTTTGCCCGCCCCGTTGGGCCCGATCAGGCCGACGCTCTCACCAGGAGCGACCGTGAAGGAAACCCCAGCCAGGGCCCTCGGCCCACCCGGGTAGGCATGGGTCAGTTCGCGAACACAAATTGCAGCTTCGGCCTGCACCCCCATCGCCTTTCAACGCTGAAGCCAGTCCCAGACCAGGAGCCCTACGGCGCCGAGCAGGACCAGGGCAAAGATCCCCACGTCCGCGCGGGTGGTGCGGAACTCGGTCAAGGAGCGGAAGTGCCCATCGAAGCCGCGGCAGCGCATCGCCTGGCCGACGCGCTCGGCCCGTTCGGAGCCTCGTACCAGGAGCGTACCGGCCACATGACCGACCGTGCGATAGCTGTGCCGCGTGGCCCGATTCCGGTAGCCCCGTACGCGCAGGGCCACCCGTAGCCGTGCCAATTCACTGGCCAAGACAAAGATATAGCGATACGTCAGCATTGCCAACTGCACCACCAAACCGGGCAGGCGCAGGGCATGAGCGGCCTTGAGCAGGTCCGGGAGCGGCGCGGTCGCGACCAGCACGAGCATGAGGGAGACCACCGTCAGGGCCTTCAGACAAACGACCAGGGCGACGCGCACTCCGGCCTGCGACAAGTAGACCGGGCCCAGATCCCAGCCCGGTCCGCCGTCGCGGACCCAAAACGGCAGCACGACCACGAAGAGCAGCAGCACCAGGCCCAGACTACCGAGCCGTGCCAGGAACCAGCGCCGCGGCAGACGACCCCACACGGCCAAGGCGCTGGCTCCGAGTAGAGCGAGCAACGCGGCCCAAACGGTCTGGAGCAGAGTGACCGCCAGGGCCGCCAGGGTCAGGGCCGCCAACTTCCAACGTGGGTCCCAGGCACGAGCGGGTGAAGCGGAATGGGGAAGTTGCTCAACAGCCAGAGTCATTCGGGGATCCGGGACGGACGATCGCGGGGGAACGAAAAGCCCTCGCCAAAACTGGCGAGGGCCAAGGTTAGCCACAGCACAGGGGCGGAAATCAACGTCGAGACGATCCCGGGTTGGTGCGCATGGCCTCGGCTCGAAGCTCCATTTCGGCTTCGTACCAGTCTTGCCGATCCGTGCCGTGCGGACAGCCGCGCTTGCACCATTTTTCATACGCCCGCATCGCAATCTTGTCATGCGGGAGCTTCGCCGTCGACGTGGACGGGGGCATGGGGGGCGTACTGACTCTGGACATATGCTGTCCCTCCGTGTGGTGAAGAAAGGCTTACCAGTCGGGAAAACCGTACCCAACGTCGCGATATTCCACCACATTGTCCCCCGTTTCGCAAGCGGTTTCTGACAAATTGCTGCGCTGGGGCAAGACTGGTGAGCCGGGAGCTGACGCCCCCCGCTCGCCCTGCCCACTTTCAGGTGCCGCCGGCGGACGCTATGATGCTCCTGCTGGACCCACAGGCATCCGAGTTCGTGAAAGGAAGGCTGAACCGTGAACCCGCTGCGTCTCATCCAACTCCTGCAATTGCTGCTGCTGGTAATCCTCACTGGGATCCTCAACCTGCGCGCCCTGGCCGCTGAGCCGCCGGTTGTATTCGACGGCTTCGACGGCCCCGGCAAAGGCAAACACATCGTGCTGATCAGCGGCGATGAGGAGTATCGCTCCGAGGAAGCCTTGCCGCAGCTGGCCAAGATCTTGGCCAAGCATCATGGGTTCAAGTGCACTGTGTTGTTTGCCATCGACCCCAAGGACGGTACGATTAATCCCAATCAGACGAACCATATCCCCGGTGTGGAAGCACTTCGGACAGCGGACCTGATGATCTTGTTCACGCGCTTTCGCAATCTGCCGGATGAACAGATGAAGGAGATCGTGGAGTACGTCGAATCGGGTCGGCCGATCCTTGGCCTGCGGACGGCGACGCATGCGTTCAATATTCCCGAGGGCAAGACCTACTCCAAGTACGGCTGGCGCAGCAAGACCTGGGATGGAGGCTTCGGTCGCCAGGTGCTCGGCGAGACCTGGATCAGCCATCACGGCCAGCACGGCAAGCAGAGCACGCGTGGCGTGCTCGCCAAGGGGATGGAAGACCACCCCATCCTGCGCGGTATCCAGGATGGCGACATCTGGGGACCGACCGATGTCTACGGCGTTCGCCTGCCGCTGCCTGGTGACAGCAAGCCGCTGGTCCTCGGACAGGTCCTGGCGGGGATGCAGCCTCTCGACCAACCGGTCGCCGGGACGAAGAATGAGCCGATGATGCCGATCGCCTGGATCAAGACGTACACCGGGGCCCAGGGAAAAACGGCACGCATCTTCACTACTACAATGGGGGCCTCGCAGGATCTCCTGAGCGAAGGCCTTCGCCGTCTCCTGGTCAACGCTTCCTACTGGACGCTGGGCATGGAGGACCAGATTTCTGCCAAGGCGAAGGTCGATCTGGTAGGCGAGTACAAGCCGCGTCCGTTCGGCAACAATGGCTTTACCAAGGGCGTCCAACCGACTGCCCATGCACTCACTAAGTAGGCCCTGGGTCAGTTCCGTGGTGCAGGCGGCTCGCCTGGGCATGGTTCAAAAGTAGGCTGCGGGTGGCGCCGGGCCGGGATTGCGTGCGGCGCCGTCCGCTGCTCCTTCGCGGCTCGACGCACCTTCACTTGGCCGCGACACAGGTTCGTGAAACTTTCCGTACGGCATCTGTACACCCTTCCATGGTCCAGCTGACACCCCTCGCCAAGGGTCCTCCGGAGAAAGTCCCGGGAGTTGTCCGCGTGACCTTGCTCCTGCTCCGCAACAGGAAAATGGCCCAAGGATAGCGTTTTCTCTTGCGTGCAAGCCGAAAACACCCTCTTTAGGGCCGAAAAAGGCGGCGCGAGACTGGGTTGAGCTTACCAATTCTCTGTACTTTGCCGGAAGAATAGGATAGATTTGATGAGGTAATAAACGCTTCTTCATTCTTTTGTAATGAAGGGACGGAACGAAGTTGGCCCTCGGAGCGTGGAAGCGGCACCTCCCCGGATTGCTCTTGTGCCAGATCGGGACCTGGCGATATAGTCCGGGTTTTAGTGACGTGAACAGAACGCAGACCCCTGCTGTTCCCGCCTCGTTGCTACCATCCTCTGGAGTTGTCGCTTCCCGGCGATCCGGTCGGGGATGCGGCCCTGGCCTTCTGGCGCGGGATTCGACTCGTACCTCCCGCGTTCACCACCCTCCTGCCCTTACTTTTGGAGGCCCAGCATGAGAAACGTCCTGTCCCTTCCGACTCTTGCGGCTGCCGTTGCCCTCGGTTTGACGCTCGTCGGCGTGTTAGGGGAGGGCGTACGGGCCGGGCCCAAGGCGGAAACCTACTGGAATGTCGACGAAGTTCGCACCGGCATGAAAGGCTGCGGCCGAACCGTCATGAAGGGCACCAAGATCGAGTCCTTCGATGCCGAGGTCCTCGGCGTCCTCAAGAATACCAGCCCGGGGCGTGACCTGGTGCTGTGCCGGCTGTCGGGTCTGAACCTGGAGAAGACCGGAGTCATCGCCGGCATGAGCGGCAGCCCGGTTTACATCGACGGCAAACTTCTCGGCGCCGTTGCCTATGCCTGGGCTTATGGCAAGGAGCCGATCGCGGGCGTCACTCCCTTCAGCCAAATGCACGGTTTTGTCGAAGCCTACGAGCGGCGCGACCTTGCGGAACAGAGCCAACCGAGCCGCGTCGGCCTGCGCGCGCCCGTGAACATCGACGGCCAAACCTATGATACCGTGACGGTCTCCGAGAGCTTCGAGGATCCCGCGCCGACGAGCGCGGATGGCCTTTGGTTGATGCCCCTGCGAACGCCCCTGGCAGCCACCGGCTTCTCGTCCCAGAGCCTGGCGCTGTTGCGCCAGCATTGCCGTTTGAGCGGCTTGGTTCCCATGCAGGGCGGCGGGGCCGGGTCGGACGTGGCCGAGCAGGAAAGGAACACTCCCCTTCAGCCCGGCGGGCCCCTGAGCGTCGCGCTGATCACCGGGGATTTCGATCTGTCGGGCATCGGCACGGTCACGCACATCGAGGGCAACCGCGTCTACGGCTGGGGACACCCGTTTTTCGGATTGGGGACATGTGAGTTCCCGCTCATGACGGGCTACATCCACACGATCTATCCACGGCAGAGCGTCAGCTTCAAGATGGGTTCGCCGTTGCGGACGGTCGGCGTCATCAATGCAGATGTCAGCACCTGCATCGCCGGCTGGCTGGACCGCAAACCGGACATGATCCCGGTGCGCATCAGCGTGTCCCGCACTCCCGACGAGAGTCCCAAGACATTCAACGTCCAGATCGTTCGCCAACGCTCGTTGCTACCGGCGTTGCTGTTCTCGGCCTTGTCGAATTCGATCGATATGGAGGGGGAGCTGCCTGAGGAAATGACCGCGGAGTTGCAGGCCAAGATCGAGGTGGAAGGGCACGAGCCGGTCGTGATCAAGGACAGTTTCGCGGGACCGGGCTTTGGCGCCGGACGAGCACCGCAATCACTCTATAACCAGATCGCCACCCTGGTCAGCCTGCTGCAAAGCAACTCCTACAAGCCGATCCGCATTAACCGGGTCGAGTGCGAGACCCAGATCCTCCCGGGCCGGCGGACTGCCGACATCGAGGCCATCGAGCTCGATTCCGACACGTATTCGCCAGGCCAGACGATCAAGGCCACCGTATTCCTCCGGCCGTATAAGGGACTGCGGCAGCGGTTGGCACTGGCGCTCCAGCTGCCAGGCGATCTGGCGGAGGGCAATTACACGGCCACGGTTTGCGATGACCTGACCAATGGCCGTTATGAGTTGCGGGACAACCCCACCCTGAGCAACCCGCATAGCCTGGAGCAGGTGTTCGACAGCCTCAAGGTCCAGACGGGGGCCAAGCGAACCAACCTGGCTCTACGCGTTCCCGTGCCCGGCGCCGGCGTGGCGCTCCAGGGCAAGGCGCTGCCGCATCTGCCGCCAAGCATGGTGCAAATTCTCAGCAGCAGCAAACGCACTGGGGCGCAAACAATGAGCGGTGCCTTGGTCTCGCGCCAGGGCACCCCGTGGGTGGTGCAAGGCTCGGAAGTAGCCCGCTTCACGGTGACCAAGAACAAGAAAATGATCGCCCAGGACTAGGACCTACGCTCGGCCTGGCGGCCCAGCCTTTTTCGAGGCGCTGCTGCCCGGTCGGGAAATGATTCATGGTTCAACCGTGGGTGGCACGCCCTGAGTCTTCGAAGGGCGTGGGGCTGCGGCAGACACGCCCTTCGAAGACTCAGGGCGTGCCACCCGACAATGACTACTCTTTGGCTGATTCCAACGGAGGAATCGGCAACCTAACTGTGTCCTTGGGGCTCAGCGCCGTGCCCCGCCTCGGCAACGGAAACAGAGGCTGCGAAGTGCCGGCGTTTTGATGGCCCGGTCGACAGATGACGGCAACTGCGGCGTCGTGCCGGTCCATCGAGATACATGGATGGTGCCCTCTTCGATTACTGAGGACCCTGTATGATGTTCCGATCTATTCTGGCCGCTACGGCAGCGGCGTTCTTGTGCCTTCCCACTCTGTCACAAGCTGCCAAGGTGAAGGTTTGGCATCAGCACACGCCGAGCCACTACGACCGAGCGCACTTCAAAGACACGGTCGTCAGCAGTGAGGGTTCCCTCCGTCTGGCGCACCAGCTTCGGCCTTTGGCCACCCTCGATGCGACCCACGTCTGGGACGTCATCGAGGACAAGGATGGCAATCTGTTGGTCGCTACGGGGGATGAGGGCAAGCTGTTCAAGGTGACGCCCGACGGCAAGGTGTCGGTGCTGTTCACCAGCGCCGATAGCCAGATCCTTTGCCTGGCCGCGACTGCCAATGGCGTGGTCTATGCCGGCACGGGACCGGCGGGGCAAATCGTTCGCCTGACGCCTGACGGCAAGGCCCAGATCCTGTACAGCAGCCCGGAGACTTATATCTGGTGCCTGGCATACGATTCGCCGGGGCAGACCCTTTACGCGGGCATCGGACCGAAGGGGCGCGTCCTCCAGATCTCCCCGGAGGGCAAGCCGCAGGTCTTCTACACTACCAAGCAAGACCACATCCTCTCCCTGGCCGTCGGCCCGGATCGCGTCCTCTACGCCGGCACCGACAAGAACGGTCTGGTCTACCGCATCGATCCTCGCGGCAAAGGTTTTGTGCTCTATAGCGCCCCGCAGGCCGAGGTGCGCAGCTTGCTGGTGATGGCGGACGGTGTCTATGCCGCGACCAGCTCCCCGACGCGCAAGCGGACGCCCGCGAGCACTCCCTCGAGCGCGGGACGAGCGAGCCTTCCCCCCTCGACTTCGGGCAACACGACGTTGGCCAGTTCCAGCGGAAAGGAAGACGGCACTTCGAGCGAGAAGGAAGACAGCGCCGTGGTAGCGGCGGTCGTCAACAACCCTCCTTCCACAGCGCTGTCCGCTGTGGATGGTGGCAAAGGTAATCCCGCCGCGGCACCGCCGTCACCGGTGGTGGGCGAAAACTCGCTTTATCGCATTGCTCCCGATGGGACCGTCCGGGAGATTTTCCGTGAAAAGGCTCTGCTCCTTAGCCTGCTGAAGCAGAACGGCCGGATCTTGATCGGCACCGGGATGGAAGGACAACTCTTCGAGGTGGACGAAAACACCAAGGAGCGGAGCGAAGTGGCCCGGCTGGACCACGGGCAAATTCACAGTATCTACCGCCGGCGCGATGGGTCGATCGTGCTCGGCACCGGCGACCCGGGCAAACTCTACGTGTTACAAGATCGCTATACGGCCCAGGGCACCATCGTGTCTGACGTACTCGACGCCAAGATCATCAGCAAATGGGGATCGCTCCGCTGGCAAGCGGACAAACCGGCTGGGACTAGTGTCACCGTGGCCGTCCGGAGCGGCAACGTGCAGGAGCCCGATGAAACCTGGAGCGATTGGTCGGCTGAGCAGACCGATCCCCAGCAAGCGATCATCACCGCCCCGACGGCCCGTTTTCTCCAGTACCGCGTGACCCTGACGAGCGAGAATCCGGCGGCGACGCCGTCGCTGCAAGGTGTGGCGCTGCGTTACATGACGACGAACCAGGCGCCGGAGATCACGACCGTCGACGTCCCAGACCTGGACGTGGTCAACCTCGAGAATCCCAAGAAGCTGCGCTTCAAGTGGACCGCCACCGATCCGAACGAGGACGAGCTGACCTACGCACTGTATGTGCGTAAGGATGGCTGGAAGAACTGGGTCCAGCTCGAGGAAAACTACGAGAAGACCGAGTACGAGTGGGATACCACCACAACCCCTTCTGGGATCTACCACCTCAAGGTGGTCGCCAGTGATCGCAAGGACAACCCCGCCGAGGATGCCCTGAATGGCGAGCGACTCAGCAGTCCGTTCGCGGTGTCGCACACGCCGCCCACGGTGACGATGAAAGTAGTCGGCATCGAGGGCGATCAGGCTATCCTCGAAGCGACGGCCACTGATCCGCTCGTGCGCTTAACCGCGGCGTCGTTTGCGGTGAATGGCAAGAAATGGGTCAGCGTGTTCCCGGTCGATGGCTTGTTCGACAGCAAGCAGGAGACGTTCCGCTTCAAGACCGAAGTGCTGACACCGGGGACCTATGTGGTCGTCCTGCGCGTCCGGGATGCGGCAGGCAACATCGGCTCGGGCGATGTGGTCTTTACTGTCAACGGGCACGCGGCTCAGCCTTAACAAGCCTGGAGTTGCCTGCTGCCTTGGGCGAGCCGGGAGCGTCAGCCACTTCCTCCGGGAGCTGGCGCTCCCGGCTCGCCAAGTTCTTGAAACGCTACGGCTCGAACCTTCCCACCTTATCGCCGGCCTGCGCGGGGCAACCACTCTCCTGACCGGGAGAAATCCGTGGCCGACAAGCCCTACGACCCGACGCTGAAAGACCTGGTCGAGGCCGGGCCGGACGACTGGCCCGTACTGACCGGGCAGCCGCAGGCCCCAACCGAGGTGATCGACGCCGACATCGCCACGGTCAGCGGCGCCGGCGACAAGGTGCTGCGCGTCCGGGCCGAGCCGCCGTACCTGCTGCACTGGAGTTCCAGGCCGGCCACGATGCCGCTGGACTGCCGCGCAAGTTACACCTGCGCAGCACGCTGCTGGAGAACCGGCACCAGCTGCGGGTGCGGACGGTGGCAGTGCTGCTGCGGCCGGAAGCCGACTCGCCGGCCTTGACCGGGTTGTGGGAGCTGGCGTTCCCTGGTGAGGCGCCCTACGATACCTTTCGCTATCAGGTTCTTCGGGTGTGGCAGCTGGCGCCGGAGGTACTGCTGAAGGGCGGGCCGGGCATGTTGGCGCTGGCGCCGATCAGCGCGGTGACAGCGGCGGAACTGCCGGGTATAATCAAGGCCATGGAGCAGCGGCTGAGCGGCCGAAGGCTGCGGCGGCAGGCACCGCGAGTGTGGGCGGCGACGTATATCCTGATGGGGCTGCGCTGGCCGCGCGAGTTGGCACGGGAATTGTTGCGGGGAGTCAGGTCCATGAAAGAGTCCGTTACTTACCAAGCGATTCTCGAAGAAGGCGAGGCCAAGGGCAGGGCCAAGGGCAGGGCCGAGGGCAGGGCCGAGGGCAGGACCGAGGGCAGGACCGAGGGCAGGACCGAGGGTGAGGCGGAGGGGAAGTTGGTCGAGGCGAAGAAGCTGTTGCGCCTACAAGGGGAAAGCTGCTTCGGCCCCCCTGATGCGCAGACGGCGACGACGCTGGAAGAGATCAAGGACTTGCCGCGTCTGGAAGAGCTGTTCGTGCGGCTGCCTCAGGTCGGCAGTTGGCGAGAGCTGCTGGCAAAGCCCGGCCGG